>JAYVUJ010000512.1:0-2138 GCA_043788035.1 Ferruginibacter sp.
TTTCTTCCTGCACAAAAGTTATTAATGTCAACATTAACGATGCAGCACCGCAACTCGTTATCCAGGGTAATATTACCAATGTATCTGGCGTTACAACTGTTACAATTAGCAGAACAATTAACTACGCTTTAGATAATATTTTCCCGACCGTTTCAGGGGCAGTTGTTAAAATAACCGACAGTACCAATGGCATCATTTCTACCCTTATTGAAACTACTGCTGGCACCTACCAAACCGCATCCCTGCAAGGCATACAAGGCCATACTTACTTATTAAATGTACTGGTAAATAGTAGTACTTATAAGTCTAGTAGTACCATGGCAAGGCAAGTAAATTTAGACTCTGTAACTTTTCAAGTAAATTCAGTTTTTGGGCAAACACTTATTAACCCGATGCCTAATTTTCAAGATCCTGCCAACATCAATAATTACTACAAATTCGTTCAAACTATTAATAGTAAAATCAGTAAAAAAATATTTGTTTTCGATGATCGTTTAAGTGATGGTAAATACATTGCCCGCCAAATTTTTAACGATAGTGCCTACATACAACCAAAAGATACTGTGACCTTAGAAATGCAGTGCCTTGATAAAAATGTGTTCGAGTATTTTAAGCAATTAAGCGGTCTCGATCCAACCAATGGCCAGCCAACATCTCCAGCCAATCCTAGCAGTAATATTATTGGCGGCAGCTTGGGTTATTTTAGTGCCCACACATCGCAAAAAAAGAAAGGTATTGTAAAGTAATTTTTGGTATAGGCCTTTGAAATGCTGTTCAGCCACATATGCGTCGCACATTGGAGCGTTTGTAACTTCACGGCACCTGACCGGCTCAAGGCTGAAAAAAGTCTGACTCCTCAAGTAATGCTAGCACTTCAATATGTCATTAAGCAGTACCTCAATATTACGAAGCAAATTTACTAACGGTGGCCGCAGAAAAAGCAGATGTAGAAAGGGTTTCAGAAGCTTTTAGAGCATTGCTAAAAGAAAAAATAAGGTTTTTATTAATGCATCATTTTTCATTACTCGAAAAGTAAGTTCTTTTCCTATTTTCGCTACGATGCAATTTAAAGATATAATAGGTCAACAACAGGTAACGCAACATTTGGTAGAAATGGTGCGTCAAAACCGTTTAAGCCATGCACTGCTATTTTTAGGTAAAGAAGGTAGCGGTGCTTTACCATTGGCTTTGGCATTTGCACAATTTGTGGTTTGCCAACCTACCGCCTCGCCAATTGTAAAAGATTTGTTCGGAAGTATGACCGCCTTGGAAGCTAAGCCTGGCTTTGCTTTGCCAGAAATTCTAGATCAACAGCAAGGTTTTCAAAGGGCTGAACAGATGATTCATCCCGATATTCATTTTGCCTACCCGGTTATTCCACGTAAGCCTGGCGATAAACCAAAAAGTACTGATTTTATTACAGAGTGGCGAGAATTTATAAAACAATCGCCTTACAGCAACGTGTACGATTGGTTGCAATTTATTGGTGCAGATAATAAGCAGGGTAATATTACCGCCGAAGAATGCAGCGATATTATGCGGCAGCTTAGCCTTAAAAGTTTTGAAAGTGAATACAAAGTATTGGTACTCTGGATGCCAGAATATTTAGGCAAGGAAGGCAACAAACTGCTAAAACTAATTGAGGAGCCGCCACCAAATACCTTGTTTATTTTAGTAGCCGAAAATGAGGAGCAGATTATACAAACAATCCTTAGCCGTTGCCAATTGGTAAAAGTGCCAATGTTAGATGCAAAAGAAATTGAAGCGGCATTAATTACAAGGGCAAATACTAACCAAACAACTGCTTCACAAATTGCTGCTATTTGTGAAGGCAATTACAGAGAAGCCTTGCAGTTGCTACAACACAACGAGGAGGACTGGCAAAGTTTGTTGAAGGAATGGTTAAATAGTACCTTACGTGGCGGCCCTGTTGCACAAGTAAAATTTACAGAAGATATTAGCAAACTCGGGCGTGAGAAACAGAAGCAGTTCTTGCGTTTTTTTAGTCATTTAATTGAGCAGAGCATCCGTATAAAAGTATTAGGTACAAATAGTTTTGCTATTGCCGATGCGCAAAAAGAATTTGCTTTACGGTTAAATAAAATTGCCTCTGTAAGCCAGCAACAAGCTATTGCAGA
>JAYVUJ010000513.1:0-3269 GCA_043788035.1 Ferruginibacter sp.
CCAGTAGCGATGATGATATTTTTTGCTTCTAATACCTGCTTGGTGCCATCTGCTGCGGTTACTTCCAGTTTTGTTGGTGCTATCAGCTTGCCGTAGCCCATTACCACATCAATCTTATTCTTTTTCATTAAAAATTGAACGCCCTTGCTCATTTTATCTGCAACGCCACGGCTGCGTTTAATTACCGCATCAAAATCATGACTTGGGTTATCTATCGTAATTCCGTAATTACCAGCGTGTTTGGCGTAATCGTACACGTTAGCACTTTTAATTAAAGCTTTAGTGGGTATGCAACCCCAGTTAAGGCAAATACCGCCCAGCAGTTCTTTCTCTATAATAGCTACTTTTTTGCCTAATTGACTAGCTCTTATTGCCGCCGGGTATCCACCAGGGCCGCTGCCTAACACAATTACATCGTATGCCATACTTTTTAGTTATTTTATTTTTGGATGAGTTACTTATTAAAACAGTTTATTAATCTTAATGTTCAGCATTCAAAATTACTTTGAAATAGGTGATTAGCCAAATTCAAATACAGTGTACAAAAGTACATCGTTAGGCAGGCTCATGGGATGGCTAATGAGATGCAGGATGCAGGATATCTGATTTTATTCGAACAGCAGGTCCATTGCTATGGGTTGGCGTAAGCCGCTGGAAGATTGGCTTTTAAAAGTGAGTGGACGTAGAAACAGAAAAATATTACCAACACTATAGAAATCAGGCAGCACACATACTTCATCAAACATTGTATTAAATGGTTTTCTTCCTTTTAGGCTTGTCTTCCAATTTTCTTTGTACGGCAATAGCATGCAATGTCTTGATACTTACGTTTAATTCAAAGCCAACCAGCAATGCCAGCGAGTTAAGGTAAATAAGTGCCATTAGTACAATGATGGTTCCAATTGAGCCATATAAAGCATTGTACTTGCCAAAATTATTTACAAAATAAGAGAAGCCAATAGAGGCAGAAATACTTAATGTAGTAGCTAGCAAAACGCCGGGACTAACCAGTTTCCATCGTTTTTGCACAGCGGGTGCATACTTATAAATGAAGGCCATAGAGTAAAAAATCATGAGGAAAATAAAAAGCCATCTTACCCAATAAATAATATCGCGGGTGGTTGCATTTTCAATGCCAATCAATTTTAATACGGCGCCTTGCATTATCAGCAAAACAAGGCTGCTCAATACTACTAAAAATAATAAGGCGGTTAGTTTGATGGCCATCCATCGGTTGTGAAGCCCTTTTCTTTTTGCAAAGCCAACATAGTTTTTATTAAAGCTGCGCATGATGCCCATCATAGCATTTGATGCAAAATATAATGCTGTGATAAAGCCAACAGAAATCAAGCCTATCTTGGACCCATCTATAAAACTATCTACAAATTTTATCAGGTTTTCGTTATGTACTTTTAAAGGTATTACATCGGTTATTAAGCCATGCAATTGAAATTTAATGCTTTTTTTAGAGATAAAAGGAAGGCTGGGTATCAGCGTAAACAAAAACAAAAATGATGGCGGTATAGCCATGATAAAATTGTAGCTGATTGCGGATGCTCTTTCTGTTAGGGCGGCAGTTTTTATCTGCTTATAAAAAAATTTGCTTACATCATATAAAGGCACGCCTTCAAACCCGGGCAGGTACCACTTTTTGCTTTTGGTTAAAAGATAACCAACGGGCGTTTTAGTTACTATGATGCGTTCTAATTTGTTCAAGAAAGTAGTTGGTATTTCTTATGGATTATTAATTGTCATGGGCAAATCTACCGATTAAGCAATTAAAAATGCAATTGCTTTATTATAGGTTTTTATAAGATAAAAGTACGTAAACCCTTACAATACAAAGTAAAAGAGCAGGGGGGGTATTGTAATTTTTAAACTTACGGCGCCGGAGCAACGGCGGCTTGTTTTGCTTTTAAATAGTCGTTTAACCATTGCTGGTATTGCTTTGCATAAGCCAGGTGCTCTTCGTATGTTTTGGCGAAATTACTGTAGCCCGTTAGGTTTGGCTGCGCTACAAAATATAAATAATTGGTAGAGGGAGCATTTAGCACTGCATCAATACTTTTAATGGAAGGCGTACAAATTGGCCCTGGTGGCAAACCGCTGTTAAGGTAAGTATTGTAAGGCGATACAAATTCTGTATACTTTTTATATACCCTTCTTATAGTAAAATCTTTTAACGCAAATATTACAGTGGGGTCTGCAGAAAGCCGCATGCCTGTGTGCAACCTGTTCAGGTAAACGCTGGCTATCTTCCCTTTGTCTTCCTCTTTATTGCTCTCTTCTTCTACAATACTGGCTAGTGTATAAACTTGTTCGGTAGATAAATTTAATGCCGCCGCTTTTTGTTTTCTTTCATTATTCCAAAAAATATCATGGGCCGTGTAAAACCGTTTAAAAATTTTAGCAACGGAAGTATTCCATAAAATGCTGTAGGTATTTGGAATGATGGCAGTGATGGCAGTATTGGTATCTAACCCGAATTTTAATAAAGAATCATTATTATTTAACAGGGCTACAAATGCAGCAGAATCGCATTCGAAGTTATTGCCAATCCTTTGGGCGAGGTCTTCTTTGGTGCGTATTTTTATCAACACCAAATTAACGGGCGATTGCCTGCCCGCTTTTAATATTTTAGCGATATTGTAAATGCTGGCGCCTTTGGTGATAACATACTTGCCCGACCTAACATTTTTATCGTATTTTAATTGCTGTGCCAAGAGCTTAAAAGTGCCTGGATTTTTAAGTATTTTTTGATTTTCCAAAGCTGACATTACATCGGTAAAACTGCTGCCTGTTTTAATGTAAAAGGCTTTTTTATCTTCACTAAAATCAGTATTGCTGCCAAATACCCGCCATGCGGTAAAAGCACCTGCAGCAATTATTAGTAAAAAGATTAAGAAAACTGTTTTTTTTAAAGGTGCCATAAGAATATTGTTTTCTACAGTGTAGTAAAGTAAAATAAAAAACCCCGTCATTTGCAGACGAGGTTGTATAAAATTATAAAAAACTTTTTAGTGCTTGTTAGTATCAACAGCGGGTGCAATTGGTAATGGCGTTGTTGTTGTTTGATTGGTGCGTGGTACAGTAGCAGGCGCATTTTTAATAAGCTCATCATTTTTAGATGCTTTGGCTGTAGCTGAATTTACAAAAACTGGAGAAATTACACAAAGCATCGCAACAACGGCTGCAAATACCCAGGTACCTTTTTCCAATACATCAGTAGTTTGCTTCACACCCATCAACTGGTTGCTAAAGCCACCAAG
>JAYVUJ010000514.1:0-3435 GCA_043788035.1 Ferruginibacter sp.
TCCTTTTTCATCTATAACAGTAATATTTTCAAGAAATTTGGCGGTTTCTTTTATCCAAGGATAGGCCCTCGTTTTTAAAAAGTCCCTATCCATGCTATACCGCCATTGTAAATAATAATGCTGCCCTAACCATGAAGATACTGTTGGTGAAAACGCGTATTGAATCCAGCCTCCCATTTCAGTACCGTCCAATGTACAAACGCCAGGCACTGCAAGGCCTTCTTTACCAAAAAATTGTTTTGTATATCTCTTGAAATTAGGTAAATTTTTATCCAGATAATTATAGTACGCTAACCCTTCCTCTAAATGGTTGGAACTATAGCTAGACCAATAGCTGAGCTCGGTATTTAAGTCGTGATGATAATCACCTTTCCACGGTGGCAGTCGGCCATTATCAGCTGTCCATATTGCCTGGAGTGAAATTGGTGGAGCGCCAATGCGGGATGTTGAACCAAACTTATATTGTTCCAGGTACCATTGTTTTTCCAATAAAGAATCGGGTAAACTGATAGCAGATTTATTCCAAAAATTATTCCACCATTTTACATGTGAGGCATAATCTTTTTCATATTGTTGTTTAACTAATTGTTGCGTTACCCCGGATGCAGTAATTTGGTTTTGTTTATTACTATTTTTTGAAGAAATGCTCCAGACACCTACAATGGTAGTTGCATCAATCTTTTTCCAATTAACACTTACCTCATACTTAAAGCTCCCCCATCCATCCTGTTTATACCCAATACTATTTCCCTGCCTTTTTATTTCTCCTTGCTTATAGCCTAACCTGGCAAGGTCATCCCCACCAACTGGGTCATTAATTATTTTTACTTCGCCCTGATACATTGGTGCTAATAATCTGGGATTAAAATCACTGGTTACATTTTCAAATTTAAACCAACCTTCGGGTTGCGTTGCATGTACAAATGTTGTTAGTAAAATTCCATTTTCCCACTTTACTTTACAAGTTGCGTTGTTCACATATAAATCAACCGACTCTACATTTCCCCAGGTTTTTGTATCGAACTCCAATGCACCCCCAGGAATTTTTGAAGGCGCAGGCTCCTTGTCATAGGGATCATCAAAATATCGCTGAACAGGGCTATAATCTTTTTTATTAACTTGATCAATGACCCATCCATAGCTAAATTCTTTACGGTGCAACCCCTTCATAGGCCTCTTATCCCATAAATCTGCCCTATCTAACGAAAATCGTAAATTATTATCTTTTTGCCAAACTAAGGCACCTAACATACCATTCCCAATGGGTATAGCTTCATCCCATTGTTTTGCCAATTTATCAAAATGGAGGTTATGCGAATTTGTTTGCCCTATACCGCTACAAGAAAAAAATAAAATAATAACAGTAAACCACAATTTTGATTTCATATTGATTTTCTTAATAGTTAATAGGTTTAGGCCGCAAGCTGGTTATCGTTGCCGCCAATTTTTTTGGGAGGATTATTTGCCATTTTTTCAATCAGTTTGTAAAAATCGTATCCACATTATTTCTTCTCCTATAACGATAATGATACTCATCCAAATATCGCTGTAGCCTTTCTTTACTGCAATGATGATGTGTACCCCGAAGCTATCCTTTTAAATTCATTATATGGATATGCAAGCCCGGAAAGTTTTTACCGTAACCGGAGGGTACTTTTTTTAAATTTTTATAGTCATTTTTCAATGGTAAATATCCTACCATTTATCCGTTATTACATTTGCCTGCTTCATTATATAACTTTTAAAAAATGGCTTAAATTCTTCAACGGATAAGGATTCTATAATTTTTGCCCAGGCTCTTCCATCACCATTTGTTACTTTTTCCAAAGCGACAATTACTAACAGCTTATTTTCTTTGTTACGCCCAGGCCCTTAATCTTCAGAGCCGCAATAAAAAATTCATCGATAAGGATCCCACCCTGCAGTGGATTATTATCTGCCCTGATAGCTTCATTGACCTGCTGCTGAAATAAATGTTCCGGAAACCGGGGCGCCTAATAAAAGAACAATGCACTATTTCTTAAAAAAGCCCGCAATTGCCCGTATATAGCTTGGGATGCTTGCACCACAGCAACATGGGAAGACCACAACGACGCACCTTAAGTAAAAGTTATCAAAAGTTGGTAAAGATACTTTTTGCAAGAGATGCCAGTGAGTTTTATTGCAGCCAGCAATAGCGGCCGCATTATCTTAAAATATAAAATTGCTTTTCATGCTACTTTTTTAAATAGTGCAAATTGTATATCCAGCCACAGTATAACTTTTGTTGGCGATGGGTAAAAGCCCCCGGTATATTGCCCCAGATGGCCTACCATTTCCGGGTTAGGTATATTAGAGCTTTTAAATGTGGCTATATTGTATACTATATAGTAAACCCTTGCCCGGCCAATCTTTACTGACTGTGTTAGCGTTACAGGTATCTGGTAGCTTAGCACTATATTCTTTATTTTAAAGGGATTCCCATTTTTGTTGAACATGCCGGAGATTTGGATTATCCTCCAATTTAAAATCACAATAATGTAGGAGTGGTTACATCCAGGTATTCAGTATTTTTATTTTAAGAGCGATTTAATAAAAACTTTAGACTAATAGTAAACAAAACGGCCATTTTTCTGTGTAACCAGCACTGCATATTTATAGGTGCTGGATCATTATTAGTTAAGTAGCCAATTTTTTACACAATCGTTTGAGTAGCCGCTTTAGCCCATCGTTGCTTATATTTATGCCAAAATATAGTATGGTATTAAAAAGGTTACCTGTTGCATGCTTTCTACTTTGCGCAGTACAATCAACCCTGGCGCAAGAGGTAAAGTACGTAAGCAGCAACAACAGTTGGAACGCAGACTCACTGGGCAACCACCGTGCTGTGGTTATATTTAATGGGTCAGGAAATGTTGCAAAAACAACAATACCCTGGAGAAGGCATGATAGTGCCATTAATAAACGCATTATTATACAGGATGCTAAAACCGGCAATAAAATCATCAACAGCAGCACCGGAAAAATAAATGATGAACAAGGCGAAATTTACTTTGAGCCCTTATCTGGCAAAGGAATTTATTATGTTTATTATATGCCGTACAGGAATGAAGGTCGCAGTAATTATCCTAAAGGAGTTTACCTAAAGCCAGAAAATACTGCCGGGGCAAAATGGCTTTCTATTGCCAGGCCAGTTACCAACAATACCGTAATAAAACAAATTGAATCTATCGATTCTTTCAATAGCTTTTATCCGATGGAAGTAAGCGCTACTGCAAAAGAAACGGCGGCACTTATTGCAAAAAGCCCCCATAAGGATTATTTGGTTTTTCCAGAAGATAGGTTGTACCCTATAAAAATGAAAAGTCTGCTGCCATACCGGTGGGCAAAGAAAAAGCTTAATAATTTCTTTACAGGAAACGCAGCGAAAGGAGAATTTTATACTTACCAGCTAGG
>JAYVUJ010000515.1:0-7154 GCA_043788035.1 Ferruginibacter sp.
TTAATTATATATATTTTTTTATTAAATAATATAATATCTGAAAAAACTGCTTCCCCAAAAACAGCATAAAATATTTTATTAAAGCAATGTATGCTAATGGTTAATTTAATATTAATAAAATTAAAAGGAATTTGTACTGCCCGGCAATTTTCATTGGTAGCGAAAAATATTTTTTTATAAGCAGATAAAGATTTTGCAACCTGCATCGCTGCTTTAAAAGTAAAAAATTTCAATAGTTTGTGGTTTTTAGGGTTGACAATCAGTTGATTGTTTATTTCTTCGTATAAAGCGTTAAAAGATAAATTTTATTGTAACCATAATAAAAAAAAGGAGGGCTATTGTATGTTGTTTTTTCCTATCTTGATAATGGTTTAAAAACGATTACTACGATTGCATGCTTGTCAGGTAACCATTATAATTATATTCAGCAATGCATTTATCACCTAGAGAATCTGAAAAATTATTGCTTTTCTTAGCCGGAGAATTAGCCGAAAAAAGAAAAGCAAGAGGTTTAAAATTAAATTACCCTGAAGCTATCGCCCTCATTAGCAGCCATTTACAAGAAGCCGCCCGTGACGGAAAAACAGTAGCTGAACTGATGCAATATGGCTGCACCATCTTAACCAGGGCCGATGTAATGGAAGGCATCCCGGAAATGATACACGACGTGCAGATAGAAGCTACTTTTCCGGATGGAACCAAACTGGTAACAGTGCACGACCCGATAAGGTAAAAGCATTATTACATCAGTGTAACAACAAAATTATTAACGCCGACTTTCTCCTATTTTGGGTATAGGAGGTAAATTTTTTTTATGATACCAGGAGAATATATTGTAGCAGAAGGAAATATTGACTGTAATGTGGGCAGGGATACCCTTAATATTATCGTAGTAAATACAGGCGATAGGCCAGTACAGGTTGGCTCACATTTTCACTTTTTCGAAGTAAATAAACAGATGGATTTTAATAGGCAAAAAGCATTTGGCATGCGCCTAAGCATCGCCGCTGGCACAGCTGTACGTTTTGAGCCAGGAGAAGAAAAAGAAGTGGAGCTGGTAACTTTTGGCGGTAATAAAAAAGTAGTCGGCTTTAATAATTTGGTTGATGGAGAAACGGCTTTTGCAGCTAATAAAACCGCTGCCATTGAAAAAGCAACCATACAAAATTTTAAAAATAATAACGCATGAGCCTTCATATAAACAGGGTAAAATATGCCAATATGTACGGCCCTACAACCGGCGATAAAGTAAGGCTGGGCGATACTGAATTATTTATCCAGATAGAAAAAGACCATACGGTTTACGGCGATGAAGCAAAGTTTGGCGGTGGAAAAACTATACGTGATGGCATGGCGCAATCAGCCACGGCAACACGTAGCGAAGGCGTGCTGGATTTTGTAATTACCAGCGTAATGATTATTGACCATTGGGGTATTGTAAAAGCAGATATAGGTATAAAAGATGGGAAAATAGCAGCGATTGGCAAAGCTGGCAACCCCGATACCATGGCAGGCATTACGCAAAATATGGTTATTGGGGCCAGTACAGAAGTACACGGAGGCGCAGGCCTAATAGCAACTGCAGGCGGCATTGATACACACATACATTTTATTTGCCCCCAACAAATTGACCATGCTTTGTTCAGCGGCATCACCACCATGATTGGTGGTGGCACCGGTCCGGCAGATGGCACCAACGCAACAACGGTAACGCCCGGCGCATGGAACATACAAAAAATGCTGGAAGCAGCAGAAGCTTTTCCTATGAACCTTGGCTTTTTTGGAAAGGGTAATTGTGCCTCTTTAGCACCTCTTGAAGAACAGATTGAAGCTGGTGCATTAGGCTTAAAAATTCATGAAGATTGGGGCAGTACCACTGCGGTTATACATGCCAGTTTACAGATAGCAGACAAGCATGATGTGCAGGTAGCCATCCACACAGATACATTGAACGAGGGCGGTTTTTTAGAAGATACCATTGCTGCTATCAACGGCAGGGTAATACATACTTTTCATACAGAAGGCGCTGGTGGAGGGCATGCGCCTGATATCATCAAAGCGGCGATGTTCCCCAATATATTGCCATCATCTACCAACCCAACCCGCCCGTATACGGTTAATACTATAGACGAACATTTAGACATGCTGATGGTTTGCCATCACCTGGACAAAAATGTGCCCGAAGATGTAGCTTTTGCAGACAGCCGCATACGCCCCGAAACTATTGCCGCCGAAGATATTTTGCACGACATGGGCGTATTTAGCATGATGAGCAGCGATAGCCAGGCAATGGGCCGCGTTGCCGAAGTAATTACCCGTACCTGGCAAACTGCCCATAAAATGAAAGTACAGCGGGGCGCTTTAGCAGAAGATGAAAATAATGCCAACGATAATTTCAGGGTAAAAAGATTTATTGCCAAGTACACCATTAACCCAGCCATTACCCATGGTATTTCAGCATATGTTGGTTCCATAGAGGCTGGCAAATTAGCCGATATTGTACTATGGAAACCAGCACTGTTCGGCGCAAAGCCAGAAATGATTATAAAAGGCGGGATGATAATAGCCAGCATTATGGGCGACCCGAATGCATCCATACCAACACCGCAGCCCGTAATTTACAGGCACATGTTTGGCGCTTACGGAAAGGCATTGTATAAAACTTGCGCAACATTCGTTTCCAAACTTTCTTTAGATCAAAATGTTGTTCAATCATACGGTCTTCAAAAAATGGTGTTGCCCGTAAAAAACTGCCGCAATATATCTAAAAAAGACCTGGTACATAATGATGCCACGCCATTGATAGAAGTGAACTCCGAAAATTACGAAGTGAAAGTAGATGGTGTGCCAATAACCTGCGAGCCTTTGGCAGTGCTTCCTTTAGCGCAACGTTATTTTTTATTTTAGTAATTTTTGCCTTAGCCAGGGGGTTAAGGCAAACGAAATTTTAGTGTGCTATAGAATTAATTAATAAGGAAGCTAATTCAAAAGAATTTGCACAGTAGCTAATTTATTATGTTTATGCTGGTAAAAGAAAAAATAGGCAACCTGGAATTGTTCTCCATCAACAACCGCAACATAGATTATGTGCTGCTGGATTGGTATGAGACCAACAAACGTATCCTACATAAAAAAACTGTTTCGGGCAAAGAAATTACTTTTAAATTTTTAAACGAAAGCCCGCAGCTAACCATTGGCGATATTGTTTATGAAGATGATTTTAGTTTGGTAGCAGTCGATATAAAGGAATGCGATGCCATTGTTATCCGCCCAAAATCAATGCATGAAATGGCGTCTGTCTGTTATGAAATTGGCAATAAGCACTTGCCTTTATATTTTCAGGATGACGAAGTGCTGGTAGCCTACGAAGGGCCGTTGTTTAATTTATTAAAAGCAAGTGGGTATGTTGTAGAACAAGCAAAAAAGAAGCTAACAACATCGTTAAAAACTACCGTATCCCCACATGGCGGTAGCAGCAGCTTATTCAACAGGATAATGAAATTAACAACCAACCCGGAATGAGTAATGCCTTGCTTAGCCTACTGCAACTGGCAGACCCAACGCTGCCTATTGGTGGCTACGCCCACTCTGCCGGGCTTGAAACCTATGTACAGCAAGGGATAGTGAACAATGCGGCCACCGCAAAAAGCTTTGTAACGGAAATGCTTACACGCAACCTGCAATATACCGATGCAGTTTTTGTATCCTTAGCATTTGATGCGGCTATGGAACAGGATAGCCTAAAAATAATAGCACTAGACCATGAATGTTCCGCAGTAAAGCTGCCCATGGAAATAAGGCAGGCGAGTCAAAAATTAGGCATCAGGCTAAGTAAGGTATTTAAACCGGTTTGTACAAATGTAATGGCAGATAAATATAGGGCAGCAATTGAAACTAAAACAGCGGCCGGGCATTACTGCATTGTGTATGGCTTATACGCCGCCGCATTAGGCATCAATAAAAAAGATGCCTTGAGCGGATTTTATTATAATGCGGCTGTGGGGTTTATTACCAATAGTGTAAAACTTATCCCCCTGGGGCAGCAAGATGGGCAGGAAATTTTATTTTCGCTGCAGCTTTTAATTAGCCAACTGGTAGAAAATACCCTGGTGCCTGACAAAGATTTAATGGGGTTATGCTGCACAGGTTTTGATATTAGTTGTATGCAGCATGAGCAATTGTATTCGAGGTTGTATATGTCGTAAAAAGCGTCCCTGCGCTCCAAAGGAATGTTCTCGGAGCATACTTATTTAAAGGGGTTTCCATTTATGCGGAAGACTAGCGTCAGGCATTAATAAATTTGATTAAAACTTTACAATGACGGAAAGGAATTATATAAAAATAGGCGTTGCGGGGCCAGTAGGTTCTGGAAAAACGGCGCTGATAGAACGGCTGTCGAGAGCCATGAGCAAAGAGTATAGCCTGGCAGTAATTACAAATGATATTTACACCAAAGAAGATGCGGAGTATTTAACACAGAATAGCTTGTTGCCGGCAGAACGTATTATTGGTGTAGAAACAGGAGGCTGCCCGCACACAGCCATACGGGAAGATGCCAGCATGAACCTGGAAGCGGTGGAAGAAATGGCTACCCGAATACCAGATGTACAAATAATTTTTATTGAAAGTGGCGGAGATAATTTGTCGGCTACTTTTAGTCCCGACCTTGCCGATGTTACCATTTTTGTAATTGATGTGGCAGAGGGAGATAAAATACCCCGAAAAGGTGGGCCAGGCATAACAAGGAGCGACTTGCTGATAATTAATAAAATAGATTTAGCGCCTTATGTACACGCAGATTTAAGCATAATGGATAGGGACGCCCGAAAAATGCGCAATGGCAACCCGTTTATTTTTACCAACCTAATGAGCTTGCAAGGCCTGGATAGCGTAATTGGCTGGATAAAAAAGTATGCGTTATTAGAGGAAGTTGCTGAACCGGAATTGTGCCGATGAAAGCCCGGCTTACCATAGAAACAGCAGCTGCCAGTGGCGTAACTTTTTTAAAAGGATGTTATTGTAGCACCCCATTAAAAGTGACCAACATTACAGAAAATAAAAAAGATGCTACACTAAGGCTGATGCTTACAAGCTCATCGCCAGGTATTTTAGATGGCGATGATTACCAGCTAAAAATTAATGTAGCCGAAAAATGTTCGTTGCAATTACACACACAATCTTACCAGCGCCTTTTTACTATGAAGGGGCATGCGGCGCAGCAAATGGAAGTAACGCTGGAAAAAGATGCAGCCTTTTGTTTTATCCCGCATCCGGTAGTGCCACATGAGGCATCAAATTTTACTACCAGGAACAAGGTTTTTTTAGCAGATAATTGCAGCCTTGTTATTGGTGAAATACTGACTTGTGGCAGAAAGCTAAATGGCGAGGTTTTTATGTTTTCAAAGTACCATTCTGTTACAGAAATTTTTATTAATGGCAAGCTTGTTATAAAAGAAAATTTATTGATACAGCCTGCCTCCATCAATATCAATGCAATTGGGCAATTACAAGGCTACAGCCACCAGGCAAGCTTAATTTATGTAGATGAAAATGCAGCGATTAAAAAATTGATACCAGATCTGATAGCGCTTTTATCTACCCAAAAAGATATTAGTTTTGGCATTACAACAACACCAGTAAATGGCTTGATGGTGAGGATGCTCGGGCAAAAAGCAGAACAATTATTTGATTGCCTCAAATTAATTGCCGGCTATCTGCCACTAACAAATCAACTTAAACCAACCATGTATGCAATCTGAAATTGAATTGCTTATTATAGCCGCTGTTTCTGTTGCCTGCCTGCATACGGTTACTGGGCCAGACCATTACCTGCCTTTTATCGCCTTATCAAAATCCCGGGGCTGGTCGTTTGTAAAAACTATTGGATGGACGGTTGTGTGCGGCTGCGGGCATGTGTGGAGCTCTGTGCTGCTTGGCCTGGGTGGTGCTGCTATTGGCTGGTCACTATCCAAAGTAGGCTGGGTGGAAAATATTCGTGGTGGCATAGCTGGTTGGGTGATGCTGCTTTTTGGCTTGGTGTACGGTATTTGGGGGTTATACCGGGTATACAAAAACAATCCGCATAAACATTTTGATTTAAAAGATGATGGCACTATTTACGTTTACCAGCACCAGCATGGTGAAGCTGTACAGCCGCAAGACAAGTACAAAGTAACGCCCTGGGTAATGTTCATCATCTTTATACTAGGCCCTTGCGAACCAATGATACCGCTGCTTTATTTTCCGGCGGCAAAAAATAGCTGGAGCGGTATGCTGCTGCTAATTGCTATTTATACTTTTGTTACATTGTTAACGATGGTAACTATGGTGGTACTGGGTTATATGGGCATAGCTTTTGTAAAAACAGAAAAGATAGAACGGTACGTACATGCCATTGGTGGGCTTACGATTTTTATATGCGGGGCAGGGATGCTGGCGTTGGGTTGGTAAATTTAAAATAGTTATTTATGGATAATCAATTGATACCCATGCCTTATCAGCAATTGGGCAATTCTACATTAATGATCAGTAAAATTGGCTTTGGCTGCATGTCTTTAAAAGCAAGCCAAACAAACATCCAATCCATTATTGATGCAGCTATCGAAAAAGGCATCAACTATTTTGATACCGCAGATATTTACGATAAAGGCATTAATGAAACAAACCTGGGCAAGGCCATCAAACAAAAAAGAAAACAACTTATACTAGCTACCAAAGTAGGCAATGTGTGGAAACCTGATGGAAGCGCATTAGATTGGGACCCAACAAAAGCGCATATCATTAAAGCTGTTGAAGAAAGCCTGGTAAGGCTACAAACAGATTATATAGATTTGTACCAATTACACGGTGGCACAATAGAAGATACTATTGATGACACTATTGACGCTTTTGAAACATTACAGCAACAAGGTAAAATAAGGTATTATGGAATATCTTCAATACGGCCAAATGTTATAAGGGCATACGTTGAGCGTAGCAATATAGTTAGCGTAATGATGCAGTATAGCCTGCTGGATAGGCGCCCGGAAGAAACTTGCCTGCCGCTTTTACAGCAACATAATATTGGTGTTTTAGCAAGAGGCAGCGTTGCCGGAGGCTTACTTGCAGGCAAGGATACAAAGCCTTATTTAAACTATACAGCCGAAGAAGTTTTG
>JAYVUJ010000516.1:0-2210 GCA_043788035.1 Ferruginibacter sp.
CTATTCGATGCATGTAACGAAGCGCCAGATACCATACGCAGGCAATTGTACAGGCTACATTATTGGCATAAAGATGTTGTACTTGCAGATATTGGCAACATACAAACGGGGGCAACATTAAATGACACATATGCTGCCATAGCAACAGTACTTTCAGAACTATTAAGGCTTAACAAAACAGTAGTATTATTAGGGGGCACCCACGATTTAACCTTGGCCCAATATTTTGCCTACAGAAAATTGCAACAGGTTATTGAAGCAACCGGTATTGACGCTACCATAGACCTTAAAGGCGAAAGCGCTTTAAGAAGTGAGAATTTTTTGTTGGAGATGTTAACAAGCGAACCTAATATGGTTAAGCACTACAACCATATCGCATTTCAAAGCTACCTGGTGCACCCGCGCATGCTGGAAACAATGGACAAGCTACGTTTTGATTGTTTTAGGGTGGGTAAAATAAAAGAAAACATTGAAGAAATGGAGCCGGTATTACGTAACACTAACCTGCTAAGTTTTGATATTAATGCTATTAAACATAGCGATGCGCCTGCAAACGAATGCAGTCCCAATGGGCTAAACGGCGAAGAAGCCTGCGTTTTGGCGCAATATGCAGGCATGAGCACAAGCCTTAATAGTTTTGGCATTTATGGCTACCAGCCAAGGGCAGATATACAGGAGCTTACCGCTAAGCAAATTGCCCAGATGCTTTGGTATTTCATAGATGGAAAAAGCCGCAGCAAGCAAGAAGCACGGCTGGATGAAAGCAATAGTTTTAACGAATACAATATTGTTTTTGCAGAAATAAATACCAAATTTTTGCAAAGTAGAAAAACAGGGCGCTGGTGGATGCAACTGCCTGATAAAAAATTAATTGCCTGCAGCTATAGCGATTACCTAAGCGCTGGGCGCAACGAAATACCCGAAAGATGGCTGCGCACGCAGGAAAGGAATTAGTGTGTTATTGCTTTAATGATGAAGTATATTTGATAACAAAATTTCGGTAATGAAAGGCAAGCTCCCATCTTTAAAATACGGCATAATATTTTATGGCTGCCTTATTTTTGCCGCTATATCTTTTTGCTCTTCCTGTTCATTATCTAAAAAAATTGCTAAGCAGGCAAATAGTATTTTATTAAAGGATACTATCATTAGCACCGGGCATATTGGCATCAGTATTTATGAGCCAGCTACTAACAAATACTGGTATAATTATGAGGCGGAAAAATACTTTGTGCCAGCCAGTAATGCCAAGCTTTTTACCATGTACGCCGCCATGAAGTATTTGGGCGATAGCCTTATTGGGTTACGGTATCAGCAAACAGATAGCGGGCTGCAAATTTATCCCACTGGTGACCCAACATTTTTGAATGCTGATTTTAAGCAGCAACCGGTATTTAATTTTTTGAAAGCCCAAACCAATATTATGTATAACTCAGCGCATTTTACAGATGCATTGGGCAAAGGCTGGGCGTGGGATGATTACATGGACCCGTATATGGTGCAAAGAAGCGAGTTCCCTATTTATAG
Organism: Ferruginibacter sp.; assembly: GCA_043788035.1. GTDB lineage: Bacteria > Bacteroidota > Bacteroidia > Chitinophagales > Chitinophagaceae > Ferruginibacter. The sequence goes on from JAYVUJ010000516.1 coordinate 1,528, forward strand.
CAATTTGATATCGGTGTATAATAACGGCTCGGCTTTCAACATTATTCCCGCAAACCTTCCTCTGCACTTGCAAATCCAGCCTTTAAAAGATGCTTATAATGTAAGCCGTACAATATCCAGGAAATGGGATAGCAACGATGTTACAATGGCCACTTCTTTATTGGTCCCCCAAAAAAATGTATATCAAATACCACTGGTTGCCAATTATTACCAACTGCCAGAATTTTTAGGTGATACGCTACAACAAAAAGTAAAGTTTATTGATAAGTTGATAAAAGATTCATCAAAAGCCAACGCTAAAAAGCTTATCAAAATTTATTCTCAGCCAACAGATTCTTTACTGAAGCCAATGCTATACTCAAGTGATAATTTCTTTGCAGAACAAAGCTTGTTAATGGCAAGCAATGAACACCTTGGCTATATGGGCACCGATGCAATTATTGATACGGTATTAAAAACAGATTTACAGGATATACCCCAAAAGCCACGCTGGGTAGATGGTTGCGGGCTAAGCCGTTATAATTTATTTTCGCCTTTATCGTTTGTATACATCTTAAATAAAGCAAAAAACGAATTTGGTATACAGCGGCTGCAAAGTATTTTACCAACCGCCGGGCAAGGCACACTTAAAAACTTTTATCAAAAAGATAGCAGTTTTATTTTCGCCAAAACCGGCAGCTTAA
>JAYVUJ010000517.1:0-2689 GCA_043788035.1 Ferruginibacter sp.
TAGCCACCGCTTGCTACAAAAAGGTCTGGTTTTCCATCGCCATTGGCATCAAAAAATATGGCGCAGGCGTCATCACTAAAAGCATCAGCATTAAATGCAGCCTCATTTTGTATTAGAAATTGATGGTTGCTTTGTTGAATATATATTGCACCTGCAGCTCCTGCGCCACCGCCTATAAATATGTCTTCTAAGCCATCACCATTTATATCGGCTTTTGCCATACAAGGCCCATTGTAGGATAGTGGATTAATTAACAATGGCTGCCTTTTGAAATCGTTAATTAAATTTTGTTTGTGCGTATAATTTATTGGAGATGTAGTGATAGCAGTAAATATTGCAGGCGTAATATTAGGGGGGATGTTATTTTTGGTGATTGCATTTGCCTGTTGTAATACTAATAGCTGCCTGGTTTGTACGTTGGTTAAAACCTGTTGTTTTTTACCGGGCCAGGTTACAACTAATGAATCGATTATTTTAGCTGCACCGGTACCAAAAACCATAATTGGCGATATGGCAGATTGAAAGCCACGTGTTAGTTGCTGCTCCTGAAGCTGCTGCTGGCCATTAATAAATAATTGTACTTTTGCGCCAATGCCAAAACGGTTAAGCCCATCACCAGCTAATTTTATTTTTAAATAGCCAATGCTACTATCTTTTTCTGTATTATTTTTATACACAAAAGCCGGTCTATTTATATTGTTGATTACAAGGTCAAGGTCGCCATCGTTATCTAAATCGGCATAGGCTGCGCCATTACTGTTGCTTACTGCATCTAAACCCCAGTCATGGCTTTTATTTATGAATTGCAAGCCTCCTGTATTTTTAAAGCCATAATTGCGCACATCCGATGAAGGCATTTTTTTTACTAGTTCAAGTAAATTATTTTTTTGCACCTTGCCTTGATTATCCCGCAGGTATTGCCCCATGTATTTTAAAAAGTCGAGGTTGTTATAATCACGTAAATAGCCATTAGTCACAAAAATATCTTTCCATCCATCATTATCCAGATCGGCTAAAAGCGTTGCCCAGCTCCAGTCTGTATTGGATACGCCGGCGAGCTGGCCAATTTCGCTAAAGCTTCCGTTGCCATTATTTACGTGCAGCATATTGCGCATGTATTGTGCATTAAGGCCAGCCTTACAGGTCATATCAAAAAGCTCAAAATTATCACTGCTAAATAATAATTTTTGCCGATGGTTATCTTCCGGCAACATATCAAGCGTATAAATATCCGGCAGGCCATCGTTATTAATATCAGCAATATCGTTGCCCATCGAGAATTGGGAAGTAGCCGAAAGCCTATCGCCCAGTTCATCTTTAAAAGTGCCATTGCCTTTATTGATGTATAAATAGTCTGGTGCAAAATAATCGTTGCTAATATAAAGGTCGGGCAGGCCATCGTTATTAATATCTGCAACAGATACACCGAGGTTAAAATTTAACCTGGAGTTTTTAATGCCTGAAAGTTGCGTTACTTCTTTAAAAACGCCATTATCATTTCTATACAGTTTAAGCCCGGTCAAAGAGTCTGATTTATTGATAAGATAGCGGATGGCAGTTTCATCAAGATTATTAAAACGTACGGGACTGTGGTTCAACAAGATCATGTCGAGGTCGCCATCGAGGTCATAGTCAAAAAAGGCGGCTTGAGTGCTAAATGCAGAGTCTGCAAGGCCATAAGCCTGTGCTTCTTCTTTAAAAACGGGTACGCCATTTTTACCAACCCCTTTATTTATAAATAATTCATTTGCCCTTTGCGGCCCAGGTAAATTACCGGAGTGGCACACATAAATATCCAGCAGCCCATCGCCATTAACATCAGCTATTGTTACACCGGTACACCAGCTTAGCCGGCCCCCAACACCGGCTTTTTCTGTTACATCTTCAAACTTAAAATTGCCGTGGTTTATATATAATTTGTTGCCCTTAAGGTTGCTGGTAAAATAAATATCTTCTAGGCCATCGTTGTTAAAATCGCCTATAGCCACGCCGCCACCGTTGTAACTATTTTCGTATTGCAGGGGATTAACATTTTCATCTTCAATAATTTCGTTAGTAAAATTTATACCGGTGGAATCGGCTTGCATCAGTGTAAATAAAGTAGGCGCATTGTTATTTTTAACAGGGGTGCAGGCTTGTAAAAAAGCAATTAATATGCAAAAAATAAAGAAGGCTGGTTTTTCACTGTGTTTCATCATACAACAAGTTCGATAGGCAACATTTAAATAAATTACTTTTTACAGAGCCGATGCTCTTTTTTATAAACTAAAAGTGTTGTGATGAATATTCATCACAACACTTTATTAAACTTATAACAATATTTTAGTAACCTGCGTTTTGTTTTAACTTAGGGTTGGTGGCTAATACGGCAGCTGGTATTGGCATAAGGTTTCTAAAATCGCCAGTGGGCGCATGCGATAGCCATGATTTTTTTGTGAAAATACCAAAGCGCAACATGTCCTGGCGCCTGTGTGGCTCCTGGTTAAATTCCCAGCCAAGCTCATCAAAGAACCGCCCAAATACTACATCTACCCCACCTTCGTGGGTGGTAACTTTATAATCTCTGCGACCATAATCGTAGACGCTACCTGCTTGCAATTGAGCCGCCGTTACGGTAGCTTTGGCTGCATTGGTTGGAAAGCTCCTTGCCCTTATTGCAGATACCAGCACAGCTGCATCATCACCCATA
>JAYVUJ010000518.1:0-2419 GCA_043788035.1 Ferruginibacter sp.
TTGATTTTTTTTGTTACTTTTTTTTATCAAGAAAAAAAAGTAAATAGAGGCTAACTCAATACGGTAAAGATCATGCGAACAAAATAGTTAATCCTATTCCTGTTATTAATGGGCAATTATACCAAACCAGATAAGCAACAACATAATTACCCCGGCTACAATACGATAAATACCCCATACCCTAAAGCCATATTTCTTTAAAAAATCGATGAAGAATTTTATAGCAATTATACTTACTATAAATGCCACCGCACTGCCCAGTAGCAGTGTTAATAGGTTAGAGCTGTCAATTACTTCAGGATGCTCACTATAGGTATCCCAAAAGCTTTTAGCCGAGGCAGCCAGCATGGTTGGCACAGCCAGAAAAAAGGAAAATTCTGCAGCTTCGCTCCTCGTAAGTTTTTGGCTCATACCTGTAATAATGGTAGCAGCACTCCGGCTAAGCCCGGGAAAAATAATAGAAAGAACCTGACCGCAACCAATGATAAAAGCTGTTTTGTTCGTTATTTTTTCTTCCGCATCAATCGCAGGCTTTTTAAAAACACTATCTATAAACAACAAAACCACACCACCTGCAACCATCACAAAGGCAATAAATGTAAGGTTGTCTAGTGCAGCATCAATATGCTTTTTCAACAATAAACCACCCACCAATGCAGGTATTACGGCTATTATCAGTTTAATGTAGAATTTAAAATTTTTAAAATCGAAAAATTTTTTCCAGTACAATACAACTACAGCCAATATAGCCGCCAGTTGAATCACCACTTCAAACATATTAATAAAAGGAGTGGCAGTAATACCCAATAAAGGATGGGCAAATTTCATATGAGCAGTAGAAGAAATTGGAACAAACTCTGTAAGTCCTTCAATAATTGCAATAATGATCGATTGTAAAGTTGTCATGGTGGCGCAAAATAAAATAACAAATGCGATGTAAATACATCGCATTTGTTATTTTATTATTAAACTACTTTATTTTTAATTGGTTTCTTCATTATCGCAAAAATCTCTATAATAAAACCTGCAATAATCAGTATGGGTGCAATGGTAATACGGGTAGTGCTGTATATTTCTCCATCCATAAACTTGGTTGGGTCGGCACTTTTACCCCCACCCATTAAAAAAAAGCCCAGGGCCATTACCGCAGCTCCGGCCAGCATCCATATAAAATTTTCTTTTCCAAAAAGTGGGTTTACAGCAAGTTGCTTTTTATCAGTGGCCATGTAAATATCAATTTTTTGATTGCAAATAAAAGTAATAATAATTAAACGAAAAGGTATTTTATAAGCTTAATACAAATCATCCAGTTTCATATGCAGGTATTTTAATACCGAACGGTGGGTACTTGCCAGCGAAATAGTAATGCCCAATACCACTATACCGCCTACAATTATAGCCATATTGGTGCCATCTCTTAACAGCCGTAGCCAGGGTACAAAATTTTCTACCAAAATAATAAATGCAAATACCGCAATGATTGCTATGCAAGCTGCAATCAGTCCATTTACAATAGCCCTTACGTCCAGCGGCCTTGCAATAAACCCTCTTGTGGCACCTACCATTTGCATCGTTTTAATTAAAAAGCGATTGCTGTACATGGCCAACCGGATAGTATTATCTATCGAAATAATTACAATGATGGATAAAATTACAGCCATAATTAAAATAAAGGACGCTACATAACGGGTTAACGAACTTACGTTACTCAGCGTTTCTTTAGGGTATTGAATTTCTGCAATTACACCTGTGTAATTACTCAGCAGGTTATTACTTAACATGTCCAGACTATCCTTGTCCATAAAATCACTCTTTACATAAAAATCTATGCTTTCCGGAAGTGGATTGTTGGCAATAAATTTTTTCCAGCTACTGTCATTTTCGACATTCCATTTTTGAATGGCTTTTTCTTTGGTAACAAACTCAACCGATTTAACATAGGGTAAGGCCGTAATATGATTTTGTAAAGAGTCTATCTGAACTTTTTTGGCGGTAGGTGCTATCCATGCATGTACCTGTATATTTTCACGGAACATTTCGCCCGATTTTTTCAGGTTTAAAAACAACCAGCCCACAACGCCAAATAAAAACAATACCAGCGCCACCCCTACAATTGCGTAGCCATAAGAAGGTTTGCTGCGTTTTGCCGAAGTATCTTTACCAAAAAATGCCATAAAAGGTTAGTTTAACGAGGTTTTCGTTTTAATTAAATTAAAATACAATTTTGAGCCCCGCTGCAGAATATCAATTTTGCTTCATTGGCGTCGCACTCTTGTACTTTATATCTTTATTGAGCTTTCCCACAATATCTCATCTATTCACAAAGCTGTTTAGATGCCGCAAAAGTAAAGGTTTTTACCTGCTTTGCTGTACTTTTGGCGTCTTCAAAAAAATGAATGTCAAATATATTTTTTTGAAC
>JAYVUJ010000519.1:0-2597 GCA_043788035.1 Ferruginibacter sp.
TCCTGCACCGCCTAATAAAAAAATAGAGAAGATTGCCTTTCTGCGATTCATACTAAGTTATATATTTTAAAGCTTGATTGCATCTGCCAGCGGTACTCCAACAATTTGTTCCAACATAATGATGGCTACATTAAGGCCCCTTTGTTTGGTTATCAGTTTTTCTTTTTCCTGCAAATATGCCTGGTGCATTTTATTCATTTCGTCTATAGTTATCTCGCCATCAGTAAAAGACTGCTGCGCTCCTTCATCGGCCGAAAACTTATATTCTATAAATGTTTTTTCAATTAAAACTAGTTCTCTTTCTTCTTTATAATTTTCATAAGCAATCAGCACCTGCGCTTTTATAGCTTCTTCTTTATCTTTTTTTAATTCCTTATTGATAATTAAATTTTCATTAGCAGTTTTTTTTAGGTTTTTGGTTTTGGAGGCAATATCAAAAGGTATGGATAAGCCGAAATTATATTTTGGATAGTAGAGGGCCCCCGGTGAACCATTTACAACAAATTCATTAATGTTAGCGCTGGCATTTACAGAGCTAAGCCAGCTATTATTAGCTTTTAAAATATCAGACTTTGCTATTTGGATGGATGCATCTGCTATTTTAAGCTGGGGATTGTTCATGGCAAGCCATACCAGCTTTACTTTTATAAGAGAATCATTTGTTGGGTTTAATACATCTTGCGCACGTTGACTCAAAGTTACAGGGGCTATTAATGTTTTCTTTTTTGCGTTAATTGTATCAAGGTTAATGTCTTTTCTAACGGTGCTATTTGGTTTGGTATTTGAGTTGGCTTTAACACCTACATTTTTTTCTTTTGTACTGCCTGCTTTGGAAGGGATATGTTGAGAAATTGAAGTAGTGCTCAAATTTAGCAATATTATTAGCATTAAAATCAAATGCTTCATCAGTGTTTTTTTTAGGTTGAAAAAAATTCTATTATCATTTAATGCCATTAACTTAAGGGCTTTCCTCAGCTTTTGGAAAGGGTTAGGGTGAGAAAAGTACAAACATATACATCCTCCACTTAACCACATTGTATTATTAGTTTATAAATCCAGTGCCGGACTGGTCTTTCGTTTTTCTTTATCAAATTCAAGCAACCTTTTAATTAAAGATAAGGAAGAAAAAAAGAAAATGGCGAAAGGGAACTGTCCAACCGTTTCCTGCGCATATTGTGTTACAATGTTTGCAAACAAAGTGCATAAAATAACGACTACATAAAGTTTTAATTGCTTATCCTTCATTTTAAAGTAATAGTTAATTCCCTGATATAGAATCGATAAGTTAAACAAAATAACTAGAAAAAGCCCTATCCATCCAATTTCGAGCCCTTCTTTTAAAAAACCGCTATCTGTTGCAAAGCCAGCCAACGGATGCCCGGGGTGGTTATATAAACCTGCATTATTGGTAGTTCCTATACCTCCGCCAAGGGGGTGGCTTTGCATGTAGGGCTGAATGTAATGCCGGTTGATGTTCCTAACATCCAGCGATGGGTCTTCGGTATCAAAAGTAGACCTTATTCTGTTGAGCGTGGCATTGTCATATATTGGAGCAAACAACACGGCGATGGCTCCTAAAATGGCTAAAAATAAGGTTACTAATGTTGTCCTATGCTTTATCCTTAACAAGCAATAAAGTGCCAGGCCTGTAGGTATAATTATGGTAACAGTCCTGGTTCCTGAATAAGACATGCCTAAAGCCATGAAAATTGAAAATATGAATAGCCAGATTTTTCTTTTTGTATTTTTTTCGTTGATAGCAAGCAAAAGGGTAAATAAGGCCATGCACCCGGCTAATACACCAAAAGAAACAACATCTGCCAAAAAAGAAAATTTACGGAGCTGCCCTCCCTGGTTCAAAATTTCATAGGCTCCTGGTATATTCCTGATATAGTTCATCTCCAGGGATAAATAGCCGAACCATTGCTGTAAACAACCATAAAAAGCTGCCACTAGCGACATGATGATCCAAAAACGCACAAAATAAATAAACTTTTTTTCGGTATCGATAAGGCGATAGGCAGTTATATAAATCAATACAAAAACGATAGAACGCTTGAACGCTGCAAACCAGCCACCTAAACCATATACGTTGGGGTTAAGGGCCTGCAGCCCAACATAAAAAGTTAGTGTAAACAATGTAATTGAAATAAATGTTTTTGAAAGCCCCTGCTCCTTGATAATCCCTGATTTTTTGGAAATGCCTGTGCCAAAAAATACGAATATTATAAGCATCTCCAGGCCTGTGCTTAGCGGCAGCACGTCCCTTCCTAAAAGATGATTTGGGTAAAACACAAAAAATCCTAAAAAATTTATGATGTAAAAACCTTTTAACGGATGAAAAAGGCAGTAATAAATAATAATGATTGCTAACAAAACAGTACCTGCTGCTAAAGGGACCAGAAAAAGATTATTGGCTGCAAATGCTCCGCCGGCGACCGCAAGTAAAATTAACGGTACAATTCCCCATGGGCGAAGAAATTTTTTTTGAATAAATTCCTCTTTTAACCAATGATGAAGCTTACTAATAATAAGTATTGATTGTGTAGGCAAAGCAGCGATTAGTAAAACATGATTTTTATAAATAAAAAAGCCAA
>JAYVUJ010000520.1:0-9498 GCA_043788035.1 Ferruginibacter sp.
TGTAGACGCAAACAAACTGTAAATGCCTTACAAAAAAATGTTAAAGTAAATTTTACTACAAGAGCCGGATAAATCCGGCTCCAGTTGACAAATATTATTTTACGTTTATTCTCAATACCACAAAGTTAAGTGTTCTTTCTTTTTTTTCGCTTATTCGCCACCCCTCTCCAAAGGATATGGGAACTTGGCTTTTGCAGTGCAAAAACCACTTAACTTAACGTTATTGGTATATTACTTTTTATTATCCATTTGCTGCATGGCCATTATTTGGCGCATGGTTTTTTCCATGCCTTCGCTACTGCCATCCAAAAAGATAACGTTGCCTTTGCCGTATTCTGCAAAGTTTTTGATGGCTTCTGTCCACATGCTAAATAAAATTACGTTTGTATCAAGGTTAGCCTGCTTCATTTGCTCGGCTGCCTGGCTCATGCCTTTGGCTACTTCTTCACGAAAAAGCGCCACGCCTTGCCCGCGTAATTGTGCTGCCTGCCTTTCTGCCTCTGCTGCAATTTTAATAGCATTGCCCTCTGCCTCTGCAGCTTTTGTTTTAGTAATCAATAATGCCTGCCCTTCATTTTCAGCCGCAGCTTTTAAGTTATTGCTTGCTACCACTTTGCTCATGCTGGTAATGATCGCTTCATCAAATGTAATGTCATTAATTTGTAAATCTTGTAAATGATAGCCCCAGCTTTCCAACTGTACATCTACTTGTTCTTTTACATTCTCTACAATGTCACGACGTACATTTAATACTTCTGCTTGCTTTTTGGTAGATACAAATGCACGGATGCTTCCTTCCACCGTACGTATCAAGGCTTGCATCAAATCTTTTTCGCTGATGAATTTAAAGGCTACATTCTTGATGGTATCTTCATCAATATTCAACACCGAATATAGCAGCATCGATTTAAAGTAAACATTTGCCTGGTCTACAGTAACGGCCTGAAATTCCAGCTCTACCGAGCGGTTCTGGATACTTACTCTTTTGTACAGCTGGTCTAAAAAGGGTACTTTAAAATTTAAGCCGGGGAGCTTTATGCTGTGGTATTTTCCCAAGCGGGTTACCACGCCAATTGTGCCCTGGTTGATGGTAAACAGCCCACCTGCCAATAACAGGAAAATGGGTATGAGCCACCAGAAATCTTTTATTATTTCCATACTTTTATAATTTAAAATTGAAGGTAGTAATTTTTAGATGTAGTGGGTAAAATGTTTGGACTATGTATTTTATATTTACATTATCATTAAATAAAGGTTACTCATTTATCAATTAATAAAAATCAACTTACCCTAATATTTTATGAACCATTCACCAAAAAATAAAAACCCATTTAATAACTCGCAATTAGAATTGTTGAAAAGCCTTACATACATAACTACAGAAACACAACAGGCAGCAATGAAATCATTATTAAAAAACTATTTTGCTCATCAACTAGGTACTGCAATTAGTCAGCTGGAAGAAGATAGAAATTATACTTTTATTGTTTATTAAAGGTGGTTAAACATGAAATTAAATTAGGCTAGTGTTATAAAATATTTAGGTTTCAGTTAACCCCGCTCCTCCCAAATCATACTTAAATGCACAATTGTTTCAGCGGCTTTCGCCATGTCTTTTGTGCCTATCCACTCCAGCTTGCTGTGGATGTTTTGCATACCGGTGAAAATGTTGGCGCAGGGCATGCCGATATAACTAAAACGGCTACCATCGGTACCACCACGGATGCTCTCTTTTATTACCTGCAACCCTGAACGCTGAATGGCTTCTTCCGCAAAAGCAACTACATCCGGGTGTTTGTCCAGCACTTCTTTCATATTCCTGTATTGCTCTGTGGTAGTGTATTCCATCGTAGCGCCGGTAAATTTTGCTACTGCTTCTTCTGCTATTTTTTTAAGTTTGTGGTGATGCTGCTGAAGCCCTTTAACAGTAAAATCCCGCATTATAAATTGTATGGATGCTTTTTCAGCAATGCCATTAACCAATACCGGATGTACAAAGCCTTCACGGCCAGAGGTCGTCTCCGGGCTCCATTCATTTTTAGGTAAAGCATCAAGTACAGCACCGGCAATTTTTAAAGCATTTACCAGCTTGCCTTTTGCATAACCGGGGTGCACTATCACGCCGCTGATGGTTATGGTTGCCGAATCTGCGCTAAAGGTTTCATCTTCTAAACTACCTGCTTCGCCGCCATCTAATGTGTAGCCAAAATCTGCCGCTAATTTTTGCATATCCACTTTGGCTGTGCCCTGCCCTACTTCTTCATCGGGTGTAAATAAAATTTTTATGGTACCATGTTTTACAGCAGGGTTTTGCATAAAAAACAATGCTGCTTCCATTATTACTGCTACGCCGCTTTTATCGTCGCTGCCCAACAACGTTAAGCCGCTTGCAGTAATTACGCCCTGATTAATATGGTTTTTTAAATAAGGGGATGCGTTCATTTTTAACACCTGCGTGGCATCATCCGGCAGCACAATATCTGTACCATCATAGTAACGATGATGGATGGGCTTTACATGGTATCCACTACAATCCGGCGCTGTATCGACATGAGCGCAAAAGCAAATAACCGGTATGTTTTTTTTATCGCTGTTAGATGTGATGGTAGCATACACATATCCAAATTCATCAGTGTCTACTTCGGTAAAACCCATGCCCCGTAGCTCTTTATACAATAACTTACTTAAATCCTTTTGCTTTTCTGTAGTTGGATGAGCGGTGCTTGTGGGGTCGCTTTGCGTATCAATCTGTACATAGCGCATAAAACGTTCCGCTACGTTATCGGGGCTTATTTGTATCATTTTAAGTATTGAGTATGTAGTATTTAGATTTTAGCTTACAAATTTAACCATCTGTTCGGTTATTGCGGGTTTATAATGTCCACCATCTTTACAAATAAAAACAGCAGTTTGTACAAAACAAACTGCTGCTACATTTTAGGATATAGCCCTTAGACTATTTCTACTAATTCAATATCAAATACCAGGTCTTGCCCGGCTAAAAAATGATTGGCATCTAAAATTATTATGTCGTCTTTTACCTCTACCACTATTACCGGTACTGGCTGACCTGCCTGGTTGCTAAGTGTTAACGGCATGCCAGGTTCCAGCTTCATATCTGCAGGCACGTTTTCTTTTGGAAACTCAATAATTGCGTCATCACTTTTTTGACCATAACCATCTTCTGGTATAATATTGACAGTTTTCTTGTCGCCTACGGCCATGCCCGGCATAGCAGCGTCAAAACCTTTAATCATTTGTCCGGCACCAACTGTAAACTCCAATGGCTCCCTGCCCACCGAAGAATCGAATTGTTCGCCATTAGTTAATTTACCCGTGTAATGTACCTTAACTACATCTCCTTCTTTTACTAGTGCCATTTTTTTATTTTTTTTATTGTTGTTGTTATGTTACCAGCTTTAATTTGACAAATAGTAAGCCAGCTATAAGTAAGATCCCTTATTTTTTGGCAATTTATTAATTAAAATCTACATTCTCCAATCAAAAAATTTAAAGACCTTTAGAAAATGAAATATAAAAAAAAAATATTTTTTGCTAACATTATATTACTTCATCTTCTAGGCCATGGTCAAATAACAACTAAACTAATTAAAAGTTCTGTAATTATGCCCGGCGCCGAACGGATGGACGTTTACCTGCCATTGCTGAAAGGCAAGTCTGTAGCGGTTTTTGCTAACCAAACAAGTATGGTTAACAACACCCAGTTAATTGACACGCTATTAAAAAAAGGCATCCATGTTATTAAGATATTTGGGCCGGAACATGGGTTTCGGGGTAATGCAAATGCAGGCGAAGAAGTGAATGATGCGTTGGACCAAAAGACCGGTTTGCCAATTATAAGCCTGTATGGCGACCATAAAAAACCTACTAAGAATGACTTAAAAGGCGTTGATGTTTTGGTGTTTGATATTCAGGATGTGGGGGTTCGTTTTTACACCTATATCGCCTCTTTACAATATTATATGGAGGCGGCTTTGGAAAACCAGGTACCCTTGTTAATATTAGACCGCCCAAACCCAAATGGCTTTTATGTAGATGGGCCCATAATGGAACCGAAATTCAAAGGGTTTTTAGGTCTGCAGCCAATACCAATAGTGTATGGCATGACCATGGGCGAATATGCGCTGATGCTTGCGGGAGAAAAATGGCTAAGTCCCGAGGCTAATAAAATTAATAGCTACAATGTAACCACGCAGCCAACAGTAGATACGCCGTTTTACATGCAAGTAATTACATGTAAAAACTACAATCATAATAGTAAATATATATTGCCGGTTGGCCCATCGCCTAACTTAAAAGAAATGCAAAGTATTTACCTCTATCCTTCTACTTGTTTTTTTGAAGGAACCGTACTTAGCGAAGGCAGGGGAACGGATAAGCCATTCCAGATTTTTGGGCATCCATCTTTACCTAAAACTTTATATGCCTTTACGCCAAAGCCCAACGAAGGCTCTAAGAGCAGCAAATGTTTTTACCAGCCATGCTACGGCTGGAACTTGAGCAACACGCCAGAAGCCATCTTAAAAAAATTAAATAAACAAATTGATTTGAGTTATTTGATGGAAGCTTACAAATTATTCCCTGGTAAGGATAGCTTTTTTTTGAAGAACCAATTTATAAATAAGCTTGCCGGCAACGATACTTTTCCCCAACAAATTAAAGAGGGTAAATCTGCCGAAGAGATAAGAAGAAGCTGGCAGCCAGGGATTGTGGCTTTTAAAAAGATAAGAAAAAAATATTTGCTGTATAAAGATTTTGAATAGCGCTAATTATAGTTGATAGCTGCTACAAAATTTTATTCAATCAACAAACGAGGCTAACTTTACCGCCATGGAAAAAATGGAAGACTTACGGATTATTTTTATGGGCACGCCTGAATTTGCGGTAGCATCGCTGGATAAACTGGTGAAGGCTGGCTGTAATATTGTGGGCGTAATAACCGCGCCAGACAAGCCCGGAGGAAGAGGCATGGAACTACAACAAAGCGATGTAAAAAAATATGCAGTAGAAAAAGGATTGAACATTCTTCAACCAGAAAAATTAAAGAATCCGGATTTTTTGGCACAATTAAAATGGTTAGCGGCAGATATACAAATAGTAGTAGCCTTTAGGATGTTACCGGAATTGGTTTGGGATATGCCACCCTTAGGCACCATCAATTTACATGGCTCCTTATTGCCGCAATACCGAGGTGCCGCGCCAATAAACTGGGCTATCATCAATGGAGAAAAACAGACTGGCGTAACCACTTTTAAACTACTGCACGAAATTGATACCGGCAATATTTTATTACAACAAGCTTTCGAAATTGGCGATGAAGAAACTGCCGGCGAAGTGCATGACCGAATGAAAATTATTGGAGCAGGACTTTTATTAAAAACCATTGAAGGGCTTGCTAAAGGAGACGTAAAGGAATATACACAAGAACCTACAAAAGATAAATTAAATCTCAACTCAGAGGAAGAAATTTTAAAAGATATTTCGAACTATGCTTATGAAAAGACACTACAACATGCCCCAAAAATTTTTACCGAAACCTGCGAGATAGATTGGGCAAAACCAGTAAATGAAGTGTACAACCTCATTAGAGGATTATCGCCTTATCCTACAGCTTTCACTTTTTTAGAGGGCAAAAAGCTGAAAATTTTTAAGGTAGATAAAACACAGATTACAACAACAACGCCGGGGAAATATGAAACGGATAAAAAAAACTTTTTGAAATTTGCCTGCGCAGATGGATATATCTCTATTAAAGAATTACAGCTTGAAGGCAAAAAGAAAATGACGGCAATTGATTTTTTAAGAGGTTATAGATGGCCGTAAGGAAGTGGCTATTGTATTGCTTTAATAATTAATTTTGTTTCAGCACAGTATTTAAAAACTCACTGAAAATTTACGCATATGAAATACTTTTTTATTGTAATGTCCGTGATTATTATTTTACTCGCAGGATGTGGTAGTAATGCAAAGCAAGCTGAGCAATCCACTCCATTGACAGATAGCTCGAAAACGATAACCAATACAGCACTGCTATTACTGCAGGTTTGCTATGTAACAACGGCTGGTAAAGATTCTGCTCATTTAAAGATAACTATAGTTAAAGATTCTGTAACCGGTAGCCTGATGTATAAATTGCATGAAAAAGATAGTAATATCGGCACCATAGAAGGGCAAATAAAAGGCGATACTTTGATAGCAGATTATAAATTTATGTCCGAAGGAATTGTATCTACAAGGCAGGTTATTTTTTTATTAAAAGATTCTACCGCCAGCGAAGGTTATGGGGATATGGAAGCAAAAGGCAGCCGGATGGTTTTTAAAAATAGTAAAGCCATCAGTTTTGGCAAAGGTATAAAATTACACAAAGCGCCTTGCTTTCAATAAATAATTATTTTAATAATTGCTGTTATCAAAATAAAATGTTAAGGTATTTTACCTGTTGCAACATTTTATGTAATCAGTTATAAAGCACCATCTTCATTATATAAATAACCATCATGCAAAAAGCAATCACTGTATTTTTTTCATTAGCTGCGTTACTATTTTTTAACGCTTGCCATACTGCAAAGCCATCTATAGGCACCACATCGGATATTATTGAAGGAAGTAAAACTTTGTATCAATACAAATGGGAGCTAGCGCAATTACAAGGCCAGACCATACCTGCCGGTAATGCAAAAATACCTTACCTCCAATTCGCCGAAGGGCAGCCAAATAAAGTTTTTGGCAATACCGGCTGTAATAATTTAAATGGCTCTGTCACTATTTTGCATAGCAAGGCAATAAAATTTTCGCCTTTGGCAACTACCCGAATGGCTTGTATTGATGGTAATAATGAAGCACCTTTTTTAGAAGCCATCGGGCAGGCAGATAACTATATTATCGTCAACAATCAATTATCACTCAACAATGGCAGTAAAAACGTTGCCAAATTTAATGGCATAATAATGGCAAAATAACTTTACTAAAAAAAGCCAGGGTACTGATTACAACAATACTTAGTGCTTCATTGCCCATTACATAATCAGCTTTATATTTGCAGCATGTTAACAATAAGCAACCGCGGCGAAACAATGCCCGCTTCACCTATACGTAAATTAGTGCCTTTTGCAGAAGCTGCAAAAAAAAGAGGCACCAAGGTATACCATCTTAATATAGGCCAGCCAGATATTGAAACGCCCCCGCAAATTTTAGATGCCGTGCGCACCAGCGATTTTAAAGTGCTAGAATATAGCCACAGTGCAGGCAACGAAAGCTACCGCAAAAAAATGGCGAAGTATTATAGCCGCTCCGACATTAACGTTACTCAAGACGAGATCATCATAACAACCGGTGGCAGCGAAGCTATTTTATTTGGTTTTATGGCCTGCCTGGATGCGGGGGATGAGGTAATTATCCCCGAGCCTTTTTATGCAAACTACAACGGTTTTGCTGTAGAAGCTGGTGTTATAGTAAGGCCTATTTTCTCTAGCATTGAAACAGGTTTTGCCTTGCCGCCAATGGAAGATTTTGAAAAAGCTATCACATCAAAAACTAAGGCCATCATTATTTGCAACCCCAATAACCCAACCGGTTATTTATATAGCAAAGAAGAAATGGAAATATTAAAACAGATAGTTGTAAAGCACAACCTGTTTTTGTTTTCGGATGAAGCCTACAGGGAATTTTGTTATGAAGGCACGCACACCAGCGCCATGCACTTAACCGGTGCGGATGATAATATTTTGTTGATGGATACTATCAGCAAAAGGTATAGCGCCTGCGGCGGAAGGATAGGTGCATTGGTAACAAAAAATAAAGCCGTGCTTGCTGCCGTAATGAAGTTTGCGCAGGCAAGGCTAAGCCCACCATCGTTCGCACAAATTTTAGGCGAAGCTGCTGTTGATTTACCACTAGATTATTTTGACAGCATTAAAGCAGAATATAAAAAACGCAGGGATACTATCGTTAAAAGGCTTAATGACATACCCGGCGTTTTTTGCCCTAACCCCGGCGGTGCATTTTATGCAATGGCAAAATTACCTGTTGAAGATGCGGATGTATTTTGCCAATGGCTGCTGGAATCTTTTAGTTACAAAGGGCAAACAGTTATGCTGGCACCTGCAAGCGGCTTTTACGGCACGCCAGGCTTAGGCAAGCAAGAAGTACGCCTGGCCTATGTTATAAATACCACCGCCATCAATGCCGCAATGGATTGTTTAGAAAAGGCTTTGGAAGAATATAACAAAAAATAACCCACATCATGAATGTTTTGTAAACCAGTACATTACCATGATTGATAAATTTTTATTTTGTAAAACAAGTTTCCAAATGGCAACTGGCGCAAGCCAGATTTAATAAAATTATTACTATGCCGGCTGTATAGCAATTTCAAATAAGCTTAGCCGGATGCTATCGTAATGTTTAGGCAAGTCTGCAGCATTCATTTCTTCTGTTAGCCCTAAAAACGTAAAGCCGCACTGTTGGTAGTAAGCAATTAGTTTTTCGTTATCGGCCCAGGTATCCATGCGCACAAATTGTTTGTTAGTTTTACTGCCATACACCAAAGCCCAGGCAGCAATTTTTCTTACAAAATCATTGCCCCTAAATGCATTTTCGGTAACAATGCGGTGCAGGTAAATGGAAGGTGCTTTATCTTTTTCGCCCCAAATAGCGGCATCATTAAAAGTAACGGCAAATACACAAGCAATTACTCCATCTACTACAATTTTATATTGCCTGTTCTCTGCAATTTCTTTTTCAATAAGTAGCCGTTCAAAACCTTGCCAGTGTTTATTGAACTTTGTTTTTTGGTAGGCAATCGCTACGTCATAAAACTTAAAAATAGTATCAATATCCTGGGGTGTACTGTTGATTATCTTCGTCATGTTGCTTTTCGTTAATTAAATTATTGCCCTGGCCAATACAGCAGCTTTGGTGTTCAATGTTGTGTCACTCCCTTTTACGGCATACCTTTTTGCATCTCCTCCTCAATTTGTAAGTGTATTATTTGCTTGTTTGCCTGTGCCCATCCAATCTGGTAAATTATTTGCAAAACTGCCCATATTTTTCTTATAAAAAATCCTTTTTTAAAAAAAGGGCCAACCTTCTTTGCAAAAGATCAGCCCTAAGGATTAAATAAATTATTTTCATAAAGTTTATATGTTAAAAAAATATTGATGGTTGCACCTAACAGGCTAAATTGATAGCCTTTGTAGCCTGGTATCCTGTAACGCCCAGTAAATTACCGTAAACTTTGCACCAGGCTTTTTGCTGCCACATGATTTAAAACCATTTGCCCATTGCTGAGAAATAGCTTTTTTAACATGCTATTATTTTAACATATGACAAAAAACATAAAAAATATCATAATTTCTTAATTTATATGGAACTTAGCGTAACCAAAAAAATGTTTATGAAGAAATTAAATTTGTTATCTGCATTTATTTTTTGCTCTTGTACGCTATTTGCCCAGCAAATTTTTACCGTAAAAGTTAC
>JAYVUJ010000521.1:0-7816 GCA_043788035.1 Ferruginibacter sp.
GTATCTTATCTTTAATAGATAATCACGTTCAAGAAAATTTAAACAATATGAAAAAAAGTAAAAGTATTATTGTGAAAGGACTTTACATAACAATAACTAAAATGCACGATGACGATTATATTTCACTCACAGACATTGCAAGAAACAAAAATGCTGAATAGCCAAAAGATGTAGTTAAAAATTGGATGCGTTCAAGAACGACTATAGAATTTTTAGGGCTTTGGGAGCAGCTTAATACTCCTGGTTTCAAAGGGTTCGATTTCGATGCCTTTCTTTTTGACGCCGGTAATAATTCCTTTCCACTTTCACCTTCTAAGTATATTGAGGGGACTAACGCAATTGGCATTATTTCTAAAAGAGGAAGTATAGGTGGCACTTTTGCTCATAAGGATATAGCATTTGAATTTGCCTCATGGGTAAGCACAGCTTTCAAACTTTACCTCATTTAAGAATTCCAACGACTTAAAGATGAAGAAGACACCCGCCTAAATTTAGGATGGAACTTACAAAGGACACTTGCCAAAGTAAATTACCGCATCCATACAGATGCGATAAAGGAAAACCTTATCCCTAA
The DNA here is from genome assembly GCA_043788035.1 of Ferruginibacter sp. Taxonomy (GTDB): domain Bacteria; phylum Bacteroidota; class Bacteroidia; order Chitinophagales; family Chitinophagaceae; genus Ferruginibacter. The sequence continues at coordinate 575 of JAYVUJ010000521.1, forward strand.
AGTATTGACGAGACAAGATGCGGCTTTGGTTTATGCGGGCGAAGCAGATATTTTAAACATGGCAATCTTTAGTAAAACAGCCATGTAATGGAGAAAAGAAAACCCAAACGCAGAAGGTAATCTCCGGGATGAAACCAGTATTGGGCAGTTGGTTGTGCTTTCAAATTTAGAAAGCATCAATTTTATATTTATTCATCGTGGGCTGCATCAAAGCGAGCGTTTGCTACAATTAAATGCTATCGCAATTGCGCAAATGAAATCTTTGGTAAACAATGCATCAATCAAAAAACTGAAATAAATTGTAGCGCTTAAATAATAGGGGCACAGATTCGCAGATTTTCTAATCTGCGAATCTGTGCCTAAACCTTTAAGTTGTTGCATCTGCAGCAGGCTTGTCTTTCTTGCCAAATAAATCACTCACCGTTTTTTCCGCATCGCCAAAATGTTCTTTAAAAGCTTCGGTACCTTTAGTTTTCAATTCATCAAAGTATTCTTTGGCTTTGTCAAAAGCACCCTCTGCTTCATCCTTCATTTTATGCGCCTTGTCTTTTAAATCTGCTGCCAGTTTATCTTTTTCTTCCTGGGTCATGCTCATGTATTTTGCGCCCGCTAGTGCGGCTGCGGCACCTAACAAAAAGGTGGCTATGTGTTTTGAATTAACGCTCATGATTTTAAATTTTTACTATTGATTTTAAAATTAAATTTGTCTTCTTATTATAGACGATGAATTTACAACAACTAATTACCTTATCTGCTTTTTCTATTTTTTTTATTTCGGTAAATGCCCAAATTTTCCCCATAAAAAATTACCCACAAGGGTACTTTCAATGGCCTGTAATTGCTAAGCACGAACTGGCTGCCAACTTTGGCGAGCTTAGGCCCAACCATTACCACATGGGGCTGGATTGTAAAACTGACCAAAAAGAAAACGTAATAGTGCAAGCCGCTGCTGATGGCTATATAGCAAAAGTAAAAATTGAGCCATTTGGCTTTGGCAGGTGCATTTACATTAACCACCCAAATGGCTTAACCACCATATATGCGCACTTAAACGAGTTTGAGCCTGCACTGGAAAAATACGTTTCCGCACAGCAATACAAATTACAAAGCTGGAAAGTTTTTTTAGAAGAGATACCTGCAAATTTATTCCCTGTAAAAAAGGGGCAGTTTATTGCGCATAGTGGCAATACGGGCGGCTCACAAGGGCCGCATACCCATTTTGAAATTAGGGATACCAAAACCGACAAAGTACTAAACCCATTATTGTTCGGGTTTGATTTAAAAGATAACATACCACCGGATATTTTACGCTTGGCGGTGTACGACAGGTGCAAAAGCACGTACGAGCAAAGCCCAAAATTTTATCCGCTTAAAAAAGTGAATGGCGTATACGTTACTACACCGGTTGTGCTTGTAAATAATTCAGAAAAAGTAAGTTTTGCTATAACGGCTTACGATAGGTACACTGGCTCTACTCACCAAAATGGTATTTACCAGGCTATGCTGTTTGATGGCGAACAGCCGATAGTCGGGTTTCAGATTGATAGTATTAGTTATGATGAAACGCGGTATGTAAATGCCCATATCGATTATAAGCTTCGCAGCACCGGCGGTTCTTTTGTGCAGCATTTAAGCAGGCTGCCTGGCTATCCGCAAGGTGTTTATAGAGATGTGGCAGGCGATGGCGTAATCAATATTGCTGATGATAACATACACCACATAAAAATTGAGGTAAAAGATGCTTATGGCAATACATCGCTATTAAAATTTGGTGTGCAACAAGGGCCAGTAAAACAGGAAAGAGCAGCTATCGTTGCTACTAATTTTCAGCAAGCCACTTTTCGCCCCGGTTTTGTGAATGTTTTTGAAAATGATAAGGTCAGTTTTTATATGCCTGAAAACTGTTTGTACGATTCGTTTGTTTTTAAGTATGCCGAAATAATTCCAGCCAAAGGCTTTCCGGTTTATCAGTTGCATAATACCAGCGTGCCGGTGCAGGCTAAATTTCCTATCAAAATTAAAAATACTGCTGCCAGGTACCCGGATAAAATGGTGATGCACCGCTTTGTAAACAGTAAAAATGATTATGCAAAAGCAGCTAATGAATATGGATGGTATAAGGCAAGCTTTCGTGAATTTGGCAGTTTTCAATTGCTGGAAGATACTGTACCACCCATTATAAGGCCTGTTGGCTTTAGGGAAGGCATGCACGTAAATGGCTTAAGCAGGCTGGTTTTTGTTATTACCGATAACACCGAAGAAGTAAATTTTACCGCTACGCTGGATGGGCAATGGCTTCGGTTTACCAACGATAAGGGCAAAACATTTATTTATAAGATGGATAGCTATTGTACTGTTGGTGCACATGAATTAAAAATTAGCGCTGTTGATTGTGTGGGTAATAAAACAGAGAAAGTGTATCATTTTACAAGGTAGTTTTGCCGGCAAGGCAGTAAGGCGCAAAGGAAAAATAAGCTTAAATATTAAGTAGCTTTTATTAACAACTTTACGCCTTACCAAAATGTTAAGCTTTAATTACTACAAATACGCTTCGGTTTAAAGCGTGAGGGATTGCAGCGGATAGCCTGCCCCCTTGCCGCAGCGGCTTGGGGCAAGCCCGTAAAATAATTGAACATTTACTAAAATTGAAATAAAAGATGATAGCATTAACAGAAGGGAAGAAAGCGCCAAACTTTAAGGGGCAAGACCAAAATGACAGTACTATTTCGCTGGCAGATTTTACGGGCAAGAAGCTGATACTTTATTTTTACCCAAAAGATGATACACCGGGCTGTACGGCGCAGGCTTGCAATCTACGCGATAATTATACCGAGTTATTAAAAAAAGGTTTTGCCATTGTGGGTATTAGTACAGACCCTGTTAAAAAGCATAAAAAATTTGAGATAAAATATCAATTGCCTTTTTCGCTGATTGCGGATGAGGACAAGGTTATTGTGGAAAAGTATGGGGTTTGGGGCGAAAAAAAGTTTATGGGCAAAACGTTTGACGGCATACACCGTACTACTTTTTTAATTGATGAAACTGGAAAAATAAAAAAAATTATTACAAAGCCTGATACTAAAAACCATACTGAAGAAATATTAAATGCTTGGGCAGCCATTGATAAACTTTGATTTTAAGATAAAGAAAAACTCGTGGCAGGCAAAAATTGCTGCCCGAAAAATGCATAGCCATGCAGTAGCAATGGTGTTGGGCAAAACTATCCATTTGCATAATATAACCCCGGAAGAATTTTTAAATGACGAGCGTTTAATGAAGCACGAGCTGTGCCACGTAAGGCAATACCAGCAACATGGCTACCTTGGCTTTTTAATAAAGTATTTATGGCAAAGTTACCGCAAAGGCTACTACAATAATAAATTTGAGGTGGAAGCACGTGCAGCAGAAGAATTATAAAACCCAGCTTACTTCGCCAAACGAAAAGGTGCGTTCAGTTGTATCACTGGTTATTAATTCGCCGTTTTCAGTAACGCCTTTAATAGTGGTTTCAACAATACTATTGTCTTTTTTTAAACGGGCTTTTTTATTAAGGCAAAATAACAATTTGTTGTACTCATTTAGCATGCTTGCAAATTGCCCATTATCTAATGAATTGAAACGTTTTAAAACGAACTGGTGCAGCTCTTTGGCCAGCCCGATAGTATCAAATGACTTTCCTGTTATTTGTTTTAACGAAACAGGGTTTTTTAAAGTAGCATCAAAATAAGGCTGATTGATGTTTATGCCAATGCCTACCACAGCAAACTTCCATGCATTACCGTGAAAGATATTTTCAATTAAAATGCCGCCTGCCTTTCTGTCACGCCAATAAATATCATTGGGCCACTTTATTACAGTTTCATCGCCAGCATATTGACTAAAAAAATCAAAACCAGCCAGGGCAATAGCTACAGAAAGTTGAAATTGTTGGGATGCATGTAAGGTATGAACATCTAAAACAACACTTAATGCAATGTTTACGCCGGTTGAGGTTTCCCAAAGGTTGCCGCGTTGGCCTTTGCCAGCTGTTTGTATAGCTGAAAAGTAAGCATTTCCGTGCTTCGCCAATCCTGCATGAACTTTTGCCATGGCATAGTTGTTGGTACTATCTACGGAATTTAAAACAGTAAATAAATGATCAGTCTGTGGCATAATATAACGATTGGTAAAGAAATAGTACTTTTGACAACTAATTGCTTGCAATTAACGTGCAATTATAAAATAAATTATTATTAAGTTCGTCTTATCGGTATAAAAAACAACATGGCAACCCCATGAAAATAGTTAATTAAAATAGTATATAATTTGAACAACCTTACATTATTGGCCAACAGAAAGAAGAGCACCATCACCAGGCTCACTAAAAATAGCAAAATCTTTAAAACAATCATTAACGCTATACAGGAAAAAAAAGGGGAAAGCATAGTAAGCCTCGACCTTAGGAAGATACCTGAGGCAGTGGCTGATTTTTTTATTATTTGTGAAGCAAGCAATACTACCCAATTGAAAGCGATAGCTGATTTTATAGAATTTGATGTAAAAGACAAATGCGGCGAACCACCTTACAAGCATGAGGGCAAACAGGCCCAGCAGTGGATTTTGATAGATTATGTTAATGTAGTAGTACACATAATGTTGCCAGAACCAAGAAAATTTTACAGGCTGGAGGAAATGTGGAGCGATGCTTCTGTTACCGAGCACAACGATTAAAACTCATTAATAAAGCTGTTTACAAAAGGCAGCATCAATAAATATTGCAAGCAAGCATTTATGGCAGAAGATAAAAAAATTGTACCAAAAAGGAAATTTAACCCTGATAATATTCCACCAATTGGCGACGAAAACCAACCTAAAAATAAAAACCGCTTTAACATTTACTGGGTTTACGGGCTGGTATTCGCCGGAATTTTTGTATACAACATGTACCGTAACGTTGGAACTAACGGTATTGAAACCGACCAAATTAAGTTTACCGAACTGGTAAAACAAGGTGATGTGCAAAGTATTAAGACCATCCGCAACAAAAAAATTGTTAGGGTTATCATAAAAAAGGATAGCCTTGACAAGAAAAATTATTATAAAGCTTTGTTTGGCAAACAATACGACTTGGTGGCCAAAACACCAGGGCCTCAATTGTTTTTTCCTATTGTAGATGAAAAAACATTTGCGTTGCAGATGCAGGACTTTTATAAAAAATACCCTGCAATACAAGAAATACCAGATTCTCCGGATGATGAGGGCGAATTGTTTGGGCAGATAATTACTACGCTGTTACCTATTTTATTGATAGGCTTGCTGTTTGTAATGATGATGCGTAAAGTTGGTGGCCCCGGTGGTGGTAGTGGTGGTCCTGGTGGTATTTTTAATATAGGCAAATCAAAAGCTACTTTATTTGATAAAGCCAGCCGTGTCAATATTAATTTTGGCGATGTGGCAGGCTTAGACGAAGCAAAAGTGGAAGTGATGGAAATTGTTGATTTCTTAAAAAACCCCAAAAAATATACAGCCTTAGGTGGCAAAATACCGAAAGGGGCTTTGTTAATTGGCCCTCCGGGAACAGGTAAAACCTTATTGGCAAAAGCTGTTGCTGGTGAAGCGCAAGTGCCTTTCTTTAGCCTTAGTGGTAGCGACTTTGTAGAAATGTTTGTTGGCGTTGGTGCAAGCCGCGTTAGGGATTTGTTTAAGCAGGCAAGAGAAAAAGCCCCATGTATTATTTTTATAGATGAAATTGATGCCATAGGCCGTGCACGTGGCAAAAACATGATGATGAGCAATGATGAAAGGGAAAACACCTTAAATCAATTACTTGTTGAAATGGATGGCTTTGGTACCGATTTGGGTATTATCATTTTAGCAGCTACTAACCGCCCAGACGTTTTGGATAGCGCATTGCTTCGCCCGGGCCGTTTTGACAGGCAGATAACTATTGATAAGCCGGACATGGTTGGCAGGGAGGCAATTTTTAAAGTGCATCTGGAACCAATAAAAATAAGCACCACTTTAGATATTTATAAATTAGCTGAACAAACACCAGGCTTTGCTGGAGCGGATATTGCCAATGTTTGTAACGAAGCCGCGTTGATAGCTGCCCGTAAAAACAAGGCTGCAGTGGATATGAGCGATTTTCAAGATGCTATTGACAGGGTAATCGGGGGCTTGGAAAAAAAGAACAAGATCATTTCGCCAGAAGAAAAAGAAATTATCGCTTACCATGAAGCTGGTCACGCTATTTGCGGCTGGTACTTGGAGCATGCCTATCCTTTATTAAAAGTTACTGTGGTGCCAAGAGGCTCAGCAGCTTTAGGGTACGCACAGTACACACCCAAAGAACAGTACCTGTATAACACAGACCAGTTGATGGACCAGATTTGTATGACACTCGGTGGTAGGGCAAGCGAAGATATTTTCTTTGGTAAAATAAGTACCGGCGCAAGCAATGATTTGCAACAAATCACGAAGATTGCTTACAGCATGATAACTGTTTATGGCATGAACGATAAAGTGGGCAACATCAGCTATTACGACCCTAACCAGGAAAATACATTTACCAAGCCTTTTAGCGAAGAAACTGGTAAGATGATAGATGAAGAAGTACGTAATTTAATTGCCAGGGCATATATTAGGACGAAGGAATTATTGACTCAAAAGAAAGGTGATGTAGAATTGCTGGCGAAGGAATTATTGAAAAAAGAAGTACTCTTTAAAAGTGATGTGGAAACATTGATTGGCAAAAGGCCTTTTGAAGAAAAGAAAGCTTTGGATATAGACCCTAAGGAAGTAGTAACAACAGAACCGGATGGTGCAATACCGGAAGAACTAAAAAATCCGCCACAAATTTAAGCTATGGCAATACCTACAGCAAGGGAAAATATATTGGATAAAATTCGGCAGGCACTGGTTCAACCAGTGCCTTTGCCTTTTCCGCTAAGTGAAGCAGCAGCTGAAATTTATCAGCCTGCAATAGAGGAACTAGATATAATTTTTGCAGAAGCATTTATTAAACTGCAAGGTAAATTTATTTTTTGCAGCGATCAAATAGATATGCAACGCCAGTTGGAACAGTTAATAAAAGCAAAAGAATGGATGAAGGTTTACTGTGAAGAAGATAAATGGAATGCCCAATTCAGCAACACCATTAACCTCGAAAGCAGCGATGCCGCCATAACAGGCTGCGAATACCTGGTTGCACGTACAGGAACCATCGTAATGAGCGCTGCCCAGCAAAGCGGGCGTACTGTTAGC
>JAYVUJ010000522.1:0-2015 GCA_043788035.1 Ferruginibacter sp.
CAGCCACCCATTGACCCCAAAAGCGATGTGCCAGAGGCAAGCACTCCGGCAACAGAGCGTTTTAAAAAGGATATCGAAACACAGCAAAAGCTTGCGCACACGATTTTGCTTTCTGTAGTAAAAGAAACCGATTACGATGCCATTTTTTACCCGGGTGGTCATGGACCATTGTGGGATCTTTCTTCCGATACAGACTCTATACATTTAATAGAATCTTTTTATCGCAACAATAAGCCTGTAGCCGCCGTATGCCATGCGCCCGCAGTGCTTCGGTACACAAAAAATACCCTTGGCCAACCATTAGTAAATGGCAAAAAAGTAACTGGCTTTACCAACGAAGAAGAAGATGCCGTACAACTAACAAGCATAGTGCCTTTTTTAGTTGAAGACATGCTAAAGCAAAATGGCGGCGAGTATAGCAAGGTAGCCAACTGGCAGCCATACGCAGTGCAGGATGGGTTGCTAATTACCGGGCAAAACCCCGCATCATCACAATTAGTGGCAGAAAAATTACTTCAATTACTCCATAAATAATTACCATTTGCTATGGATGCATATATTAAATTAACATAATATTATTGGGGCATTAATAAGTAAAATTGATTTCCAGGCACTAATTACTTTACACAACTTCGGGCATTTCAAATGCATAAAAGTGGTACCTACTATACTTATTGAAAGAATACTTTATTGTAAAGTATTCTTTCAATAACCTGGATAAAATCTATTCGGGGCTGTTTCATGGATTTATTTTGCATAGGGTAGCAATTTACGCCCAGCAAAAAAACAACTTTGATTTATGCATTCTTTTGTCAAAAAGAAAAATCATAAACTGCTTTTAACCAGCGTCCTTCCGTGGTGGTGCAAGCTATACATTAAACCTAAAGTGCATCACATCGCCATCGTTTACCACGTATTCTTTTCCTTCAATCCTTAGCTTGCCATTTTCCCTGCAGGCTGCTTCCGATTTATAAAACACAAAATCATTAAAAGCTATTACCTCTGCTTTAATAAATCCTTTTTCAAAATCGGTATGTATCACACTTGCTGCCTGTGGTGCTTTCCAGCCGTGGTGTATGGTCCACGCCCTTACTTCCTGCACGCCGGCGGTAAAGTAGGTAAATAAGTTCAATAATTTGTAAGTAGAGTGTATAAGCCTGTCCAGTGCAGGTTCTGTCATTTTATACTCTTCCATAAACATCGCTTTGTCATCCGCATCTTCCAGCTCTGCAATCTGGGCTTCAATAGCATTTGTCATTACAATTACTTCGGCATTTTCTGCCTTTGCTGCTGCTACCAGTGCATCACTATATTTGTTGCCGGTATGCATGCTGGCTTCATCAACATTAGCAACATATAAAACTGGCTTATCGCTTAAAAAAAAGTTTTCAGCAATAGCTTCCCTTTCATCTTTCGACAAGCTCATCGATAAAATACTCTTGCCTTTATTAAGCTGGTCTTTACATTTTAGCAATACCTCATATTCCAGTTTAGTTTTTACATCTGCAGTCTTCAATATTTTTTCAGCTTTAGAAAGTTTTTTCTCTACCCCTTCCAAGTCTTTCAGCTGCAATTCAGTTTCAATAATTTCTTTATCGCTTAATGGGTTAATGGCGCCTTCATCCCTTAAAATATTTTCATCTTCAAAACAACGTATCACATGTATGATAGCATCTACCTCACGGATATTGGCCAAAAATTTATTGCCTAATCCTTCACCTTTGCTGGCACCACGTACAAGCCCTGCGATATCTACAATTTCAATTTGTGTTGGCACGGTGCGGTCTGGCAATACCAGTTCTGCCAATTTATCAATCCTTGGGTCTGGCACATTTACCAGCCCTGTATTGGGTTCTATTGTACAAAAGCGGTAGTTGCTTGCCTGCGCTTTGGCGCTATTGCTTACTGCGTTAAATAAAGTCGATTTTCCTACATTGGGTAAACCCACGATGCCTGCCTTTAAAGCCATGTTTTTAGAATTATGAGTTATTAATTGAGTTATAAGTTATGAGTTA
>JAYVUJ010000523.1:0-2522 GCA_043788035.1 Ferruginibacter sp.
AGTGAAAAATCTATTTACACTTTAAATGATGGCACCAGCATTATCCAGAAAGTTGATGACCATATTGCCGCAGCGTTTGCAGAAACCGATATTTATGTAACTAATAATTTAGCCGCTAAAATTGGTACCCGCCTTGAACATTCTGCCATCATCAATAAATTTAATATCGCACCACGTGTTTCCCTAGCTTACAAAGTAGGCCAAAATGCACAAGCATCCCTTGCCTACGGCATTTTTTATCAAAACCCGGAAAGAAAATATTTACCAGGCCTTGCAGGGCTTGATTATAGCAGGGCAAGCCACTACATTGCACAATACATCAAACAAGCAAAAGGCTATACTTTTAGGGTTGAGGCTTTCTATAAAAAATATAATAACCTTTATAAGACAGACACCAGTTTTAAGGGCCAGGAAATTGCCGCCAACAATAATGGGTATGGAGATGCAAAAGGCATTGAATTATTTTGGAGGGATAAAAAATCAATTAAAGATGTTGATTACTGGTTTTCTTACTCTTACCTAAATACAAAGCGTAATTTTTTAAACTACCCAACTGCTATACAGCCATCTTTTGCTGCTACGCATACAGCCTCTTTTGTTTTTAAGCGCTTTTTGCTGCCTCTAAAAACACAGTTTAACCTAAGCTATAATTTTGCTACCGGCAGGCCATATTACCGTATTGCTAAAGATGCGCAAGGCAAATATGCTATTACAGACGAGGGCAAAACCATCAACTACAACAGTATGAGCTTTAGCGTAAATTACCTGCCAAAAATTGGAAGGAAAGATACCAAAACCTTTATTGTATGGGTTTTAGGCATTACCAATGTGCTAGGGCAAAACCAGGTGTACACGTATAATTACAATTACAACGGCACCCGAAAAGAAGCAGTTACGCCGCCAAGCAAAAGGTTTGTATTTATCGGCTGCTTCTTAAGCTTTGGCATTGACCGTACGCAAGATGCCATTAATAATAATTTATAAAACTAAACATAACAATCATGTCATACATTCATTTTACACCTGCAGGCAAAGATCCTGTACTTTGGGAAATAGCCCACAAAAGAGCGTCTTTTAAAAAACATTTAGCTATTTATTTACTGGTAAATACTTTTTTATGGACGTTGTGGTGTTTTACTTATAAAATCCATGGCGTTAATTTTCTAAACAATATTCCATGGCCTATATGGACAACCATAGGGTGGGGAATAGGTATAGCGGCGCATTTTTCTAAAGCGTATATTATTACTACAAATACTACAGAAAGAGAATATCAAAAATTAGTAAACAAACAATAATCATCAACCAATAAAATAACAAACAATGAAAAAGTTATTTCTTACTACAATTGTACTTTTTATTACAGTAGCCCTGTTTGCCCAAAGCGAAAAATATACAACCGCGATAAAGAAAAATTTAGAAGCCTTGGATAGTGGCATGAGAAACCCTGCCAGCCTTTTAACAGTAGCCAATAATTTTGAACGCATAGCTACTGCCGAAAAAACGCAGTGGCTACCTTACTATTATGCTGCCCTTGCGCAAATAAATTATGCTTTTATGCAGCAGGATAAAGATAAGATGGATGGCATTGCAGATAAAGCAACGGCATTAATCAATTCAGCAGATTCTTTATCGCCAAAAAATTCAGAAATATCCTGCTTAAAAAGTATGGTGGCAAGTTGCCATTTAATGGTAAACCCACAACAAAGATGGCAGGAGTATGGCGCCGAAAGCACCAGCAATATACAAGCAGCCATGCAACAAGATACCACCAACCCACGCCCTTACTTTTTAACCGGGCAAGGTCTTAAATATACCCCAGAACAGTTTGGCGGTGGCTGCAAGCCAGCTAAGGCCCAATTGCAGATTGCGTTAGATAAATACGCTACTTTTAAGCCAGCCAGCGATATCAACCCTGCCTGGGGCAAGGAATATACCCAAAAGTTAATGGCCGATTGCCAGTAATTATTAAATAGATTTTTATGGTACTGGAAAGTTTTTCGCCTCAGCAAAGCATTGACCGTATACAAAGCATGATACAGAAAACTAAAAACGCTGCAGCAGATAGAAGCGTTTTTTTCCTGTTATGGGGATGGGTAGTTTTTGCCGCATGCGTGTTGCAATGTTTTTAAAAAAATGTTTTGCATTACGAGTACCATTATTATGCATGGCTCCTTATAATAGTTGGCATTGCCGGCTCGGCATATTTTGGTTATAAGCAAGATAAAGAAGCTATTGTAAAAACGTACATCAACGAAAGTATAGAACATTTATGGCTGGGTATAAGCATTACTTTTTTTGCCCTGGCTTTTATCTTTGCCAAAATTGGTTATGAGCATTGCTTTTCTTTTTACATCGTTTTATATGCTATTGGCTGTTTCGTTACTGGCAGGCTTATCCAGTTTAAGCCATTAATTTGGGGCAGTATTGGTGCATGGATATTATCTGTTGTTTCAGCCTATTTACATTATGATACAAATATTTTATTGACCGCCGCGTCCATTTTAATAAGTTATATTATA
>JAYVUJ010000524.1:0-2427 GCA_043788035.1 Ferruginibacter sp.
GATGAAGGAGATGATAAGGCCTGACAGAAACGCTGTGGTGTAATTATCTGGAGCCTCTCCAACTAAACATATTTATTTACCGCTGACCTTAATAAGGCGTTAATTGGGCTTAGCCAAAAATGCCGCCTGCAGGATTCCACCCGGTGTATTATATCTGTAATTAATAACCGGGGCTACAATAATAACACCTTTATTGTATGGGATACACCATACCGGTATTTTGATGTAATGCGTATTAACCAATACCTTAGCTGGTATGTTCTCTGGCAGGGCAAACCGGCTCATACCAAATGTAAAATGGTTTATCAGATGCCCGTAATCATCTTCGAGTTTGGTGGCGAAGCAAAGTACGTCAGCAACTACGCTCCTAAAGATGTAGCTGCTTGGTGGAGCGAAAAATTTCAGGAAAAAATTATAAAGATCAGATAGCAATGTTTGCGGCAATACCCAACCTTGCGGAGTGTGCTCGTGGCTGTTGGTAGATTACTGCTTTCCCCACTAGTGCACGCCATCTATCAGAATGGATACAACAAAAAAGGAATTTTATCAGAATTTGTAGAGAAGAAAAAAGCCAGGTTTGTGCTAAAAAGTACTACGAATATATGATGGGTGTTCAATGAGGCCGGGGAATTCAGTATGCTTAAATATGTGCAGGATGACGTTGAATAATTTGCATACCGGGGCTATACTGGAGGAAGTACTATACAAAAGTTTAAAGAGATTGGGCAGGCAGCGAATGTGCGGCATCCAGGTGCAGCATATAAAATTATAGGACTGGTAATAAGCGCCAGCGCATTGATTTGCCATAGTATTTGAATTTCTTTTTAAACATAATTTTTTTTATTTTTAAAATTTATTTTACAAGGGTTGATTAAGCATTACTTGTGATAAAAAATCTGACGATAACGGAAACAAATCTGGTGAATGGCCTTCCAGCAAACAGCCATGAAGCATTTGCCCTGTTGTATGAAAATTATGCGCCGGCCTTACTGGATATCATCTTTTAAATAGTGCAGGAAAGAGAAGAAGCGGAAAACCTGCTACAGGATTCTTTGTAAAAATCTGGGGCAGTATAGGGCAGTACGATCATGGCAAAGGCAGGCTGTTTACGCGGCTGGTAACTATCTGCAGAAATACTGCTGTCAATTACTTTCGTGCAAAGTGATGAAAACCGGTATTGGAAATCTAAACCGAGGCAACTGATATTTATATGCACAAAACGGATACCATTGCTGACAATGGCCTTAAAATGATGGTGTTTAAACTTGCACTCGCATACAGGAATTTAGTACACCTGTTATATTTTTGGGGCCATACCCAAAAGGAAGCGCCTAAAATTTTAAACCTGCTTTTGGGCACCGTAAAAACCAGAATAAGAAAAGCGTTGCAGTTACGGAGGCAGTAATGTACCCCTGATAAATAATTATAAATGAAAGAAGAAAAGAACTATTGGAATAACGGGATGCGGGAAGATTTATGCCTCAGTTTTTTAACGGAAAACCAATCGGTAATTATACTGGCAGAGGTGGCTAAAGACCCCGTGTTACTGAAAAGGATAGAAGCCATTGAGAGAAGCATTTTGCAGGCATGCCAGCTACAGCCTCCTACGAGGCTTAAACAAAAAATTTTTCAACTGCTGGAAAGTTTCGATGCCGAAAATAATATTAACCTGCAACACCCGCCATTTATTAATAAGTGCAGCAACCTCAATAGCTGTAATAAAGCGGTGCAATCGTTGCTGCCTACCGGTAATTTCGGCAGCGTAAAAGTATTTCCATTATTACAAGATACCACTGCAGAAAAGTATGTGGTGTGGCTTAAAAACGCTCTTGAATAAGAAGGGCATGATGAAAATATATTTGTTGAAAATTTTTTTATAATACAGGGAAGTAGCGTATGCAACCTGGGGGGTAAAATAGTTTATCTGCAGGCAGGAGATTTTTTAGAGATACCCTTCAGAACAAAACATAGTATTAAAAATACCGGTGCTGATATTGGTTAGGTGAAAGCTCTTTTACAAAGAAAAAAAATTGTCTGACCTTAGCCACTATTTTTATTACAGTTTTTATGGGTTGCACCAAAGCTTACCCTGCACTGCTATTTGAGCTTGCAAAACTATTTTGTTTAGCAAACTATTTATTGATAAATGTAAAAGTTTAATATTAATAATAACAAACAGACAATATTTTAACGCAGACTAATTTATGATAATTAAAAACAAAAGGCCAACCAACACAAAAGCTTTTATATTTACTTGAATAAAAATTATTTTTCATTATTGAGTACTAAAAATAATCATTGAAAAAAGACAGCAATAAAAATATATCAATAATTACAGCAGGTATTTTCTTTGCACTTTTATGGCCTTCAGCTTCGGTAACTACCAAAATAGCCCTGCAGTTTGCACAGCCTTTTGTAATTGCAGTT
>JAYVUJ010000525.1:0-5012 GCA_043788035.1 Ferruginibacter sp.
TAAAAAAATGCCCGATAGCTTTATTGGCGATAAAGGCATTGTAAATACATGAGGCGAGTATCTGCTTACTAAATACTGCGTTTTTTATGCAGGATAAAAAATAACTGGAAGGATTCAATATCCCCAAAAAAATGGGGCTGGCAGATTTTACCGCAGCCCCCTTTTAATTATCTATTTTTTGCTTATTGGATTAGCAGTTGCAAAGATTGCCTTTCGCCATTAATTTTAAGGTACCTTAAAACATACATGCCTGCAGGCACAGCGGGCAGTTTAATATTAGTTTGAGTAGCAGCTGGTAGGGCATTTACAGAAAATAATTTCGCTCCTAAAATTGAAAACAGTTCTAGTCTATCGCCTTCCTGTGCAGCAGGATGAGTTGCCCTTATGCGCCCCGTTGTAGGGTTGGGGTAGACAGATAATTGTATAAAGTAAGACGCAATAGTTACTTGTGCCTGCGTGCTATAAGATTCTTTTCCATCTATATCAATTTCCTTTAAGCGGTAATAATGAGTGCCAGCTCCAGGGCTAATATTAAGGTAGGCATAATTTTTTGCAATGCTGCTGTTTCCGGCTGCTGCTACTGTATCTATTGCTTTAAACTGCTGCCCGTCCATCTTACTTTCTATAACAAAATATTTACTGTTTATTTCAGTTTCTGTTTGCCATAAAAGTTTGGCATTAATGCCATCAAGCTGTGCGGTAAAGTAATTTAATTTTATTGGCAACGCATGAAAGGTTGCATTGTTAAAACCTATAAAAGCAATATCGCAGGGCCCATTTACATGTATACGAAAGCCCACAATAGTAGAAGCATTAGCAGTAGATATTCCGAATGCGCTTAAATCGGCCGCCCATAAACGCAAAGAATGGTCAATTTGGGTATTAGCTAAAGATAAAGTAGCGGGGTTAGTACTGGCGTCGTAAAAATCTGTGGTCCAATTAGCAACTGGAGAAATACCATCAAAAGTTACAGTAACTATATTGCCTACCGTAAAGCCCGATGCATCTATAAATTCGTAATCGTTAGATGTAGTAGTAGGATCGGCAATTTGAGTAACCAAAATATCCGGTATGCCATCCCCAATACCTGGTGTGTTAAAGCCAGATACCCCAAAGTTTAATATGCCCAATGGCAAATTAGATATACCCGTTCCAAGGTTAAGCCCTTTTGCACCATCCGATAAGTACAGCGACAGGTTGTTTATTGGCGCAGGGTTAGATGGCCCATTAGCAACACCATCATACAATGCACCAAGGGCTAATTTTGTACTGGCGTCTACAGTACCAGTTAAACTTTGCAAAGGGAGGCCCCTAAAATCTTGTGCAGAAAAACCGTCACCTTTGGTTGTTAACAATGCATCATTTACACCGGTTGAGTAACGGATGCCGTTAAATTTAAAAGCAAGCAAGTCATGGCTGTTATCCGGCTTAACTACATTTACCGTACTGGAATTACTTTTAAAATAAGTATTATAGTTGGTTATTATTTCGGTTATAGGAAGACCCTGCCCATTTGCAGTGCCCAGGCCGGCAAAGAAAATAAAACTAAATAAGGCTATCGCCCTATTATAATAAGGAGTAAATATATTGTTCATGTTGTTAGTTTGTCGGGTAACAGCTTGCTGTTTATTAAAAAGCTGTCGCGTATATTTTTTTATTTTTTATAAAGGCGTTGGTTATGTTACCAATATTTTTTTTAGCGGTATTTATTAAGTTTAATTTATTTAACTACGGCAAATAAAACTGTAATAAAAATTTCTATTCAATGACGTAGTATATTTTGCTTCGTATAATAATAGGATGTTTGAAAAAATAAAGCCCACACTTTTACGAGGTATTAGGCTTATAACCTAAAAATGGTATTGGCAAGGCGTCCTACTTTTTATATCCATAATTTGTAAATTAAAATTTAGTAATTAACAAAATTGCAGTTAGGGAACTAACGGATAAAAACATTCGAAAATAAGTGTTGTTTCTATATTACATAGTTTTAATATTAAATGAGCACTAAAAAATATAGCAACTTTTACTATGCCTAAAATTAAAGATAACGTTAAAACTAATAAAAAATTATATACTAACCATTACCTATCAGCATTAAACCAATGCAATACAATTTGTATATAACTTTTATTACCCGAAAAAAATAAGTACTGTATTGGCTTTTAGCGATAATTGCCACCTCAATATGCGAGATATTCCGTTAACTTTAAATAAAAAAATATTTTTATGGATAGAAGGATTTTTTTAAGGAGTGGATCGTTGGCGGGCATTACTTTAACAACTACCGGGCTGGCGGCATTTAGCAAAATACCAGGGAAAAAAGAGGTTTTTGACAATCAATTACCCAACAATCCTGACCTGGAAGAAGTTACCATTGGCGAATTACAGCAAAAAATGGAAAGCGGGCAAACAACAGCCGTAGCCCTCACTAAAATGTACCTCAGCCGTATTGCGGCCATTGATAAGGCCGGCCCAACACTAAACTCCGTGATAGAAATAAATAAAGATGCTGTAACCATTGCTGCGGCAATGGATACAGAAAGAAAAGCCGGTAAGTTAAGAGGCCCGCTTCATGGCATACCTATTTTAATAAAAGATAATATTGATACCGGCGATGGCATGATGACCACCGCTGGCGCACTTGCCATGAAAGGTAACTTCGCCAGTGCAGATGCATTTATCATAACTCAATTACGCGCCGCAGGAGCCGTGCTATTAGGCAAAACAAATTTAAGCGAGTGGGCAAATTTCAGGAGCAGCCACTCTACCAGTGCCTGGAGCAGCCGTGGAGGGCAAACAAAATGCCCGTATATATTAGACCGTAACCCATCAGGGTCAAGCGCAGGTTCTGGTGCAGCAGCAGCAGCCAACCTTTGCGCCATTGCCATTGGTACAGAAACAGATGGATCGATCGTTTCGCCCGCTTCCATCAATGGGCTGGTGGGCATAAAACCAACAGTTGGGCTATGGAGCCGCAGTGGCATAATACCAATTTCTGCTACGCAAGATACTGCCGGCCCAATGGCACGCACAGTTAGGGATGCAGCCATTTTATTAGGCGCTTTAACCGGTGTAGATACCAACGATGCCATAACTGCCCAAAGCCAGAAAAAAGCTTATAAAGACTACACTTTATTTTTAGATGAGGGAAGCCTGAAAGGCAAAAAAATAGGTATTGAAAAAACGCATTTAAAAGGCAACGAAAAAATAGTAGCGTTATTACAGCAAGCCATGGCAGAAATGGAAAAACAGGGTGCCGAAATAATTGAAGTGGAGCTTGCGAAAAGTATTGGTGAATTAGGCGATGCGGAGTTTACCGTACTGCAATATGAATTTAAAGATGGCGTAAATAAATACCTTGCCAATGCAAAAGGCAACATGAAAACTTTGCAGGATGTAATTGATTTTAACCTAAAAAATGAAAGCCAGGCAATGCCCTATTTTAAACAGGAAACCCTACTAAGCAGCCAGGCAAAAGGCAATTTGCAAACCAAAGAATATACCGACGCATTAGCCAGGTCGCTCACTGCCCGTACGCTTATTGCCAGCCTTATGGAGCAACATAATTTAGCAGCTATCTGCGGCATAACAAACGGGCTTGCAGGCTGCATAGATTTAATAAATGGCGATTACGATACTGGCTTCGCCATCTCATCGCCCGCTGCCATGGCGGGTTTTCCTCATATTACAGTACCCATGGGCTTTGTGCACGAACTGCCTGTAGGCATTTCTTTTTTTAGCACCGCCTATAACGAACCAGCTTTATTAGGTATTGCATACGCTTATGAACAAGCTACCAAACACAGGGCAAAACCTTTTTATAAACAAAATTTATTAAGCTAACAAAAGGGTTTTTTATTTATGTTTTTTTGTTTTGTGTTTGCCGGGCGTTGATTTAGATGTTTCAATTTTTTAAGTGTATTTTTTGTTGTGCCGGCTAATACATAGCCGTTGGCATCTTCATAGGCGTCGCACACTTGTACATTAGTTTTTCAGGCAGCTTTTACCACTATGTATCTATATGTATCTATTGGAAACTATCATTTATAAGGGCACAATATTCAAAGGGCGTTGCCCATCGCTTGAATATTATGCCTCTCAGGGCTGCTGCATGTTATCTCCCATTTGAGTTGCAAAGCCTTAAGCCGCATTGCAGCTAACCAAACACACATTCAGCAATAGTGCGGGTTAATCTACATTCCGGGTAGCGTTAAGAATATTCCTGCAATAATTTACGGTAACTATCCAGTACAGTAGCTTTTACAATAAAACCCGAAAACTCACCAGACGCAGTATTTACGGGCAGTTCAGCAGTACCCGTCTTATCGAAATGCTTCAGTATTGTACGTACATCATCAGTTGCAGTAATAATAACTTTTGGCACTTTCATCAGCTTATATATGGAAGTAGTTGCATTATTTATTTCACCAAATAACCAAGGGCGCAAATCATCCAACGAAATGGTACCTGCCAGTTTTCCATCATCCAGCACGGCAATAATATTTCTCTTTCCACCTTTTATCCGCGCCAGCAAAGCAACAAAAGAAGCATCAATATTTATAGACTCAAATTCTTTATCAATAAGGCTTTCTGTATCTAATAAAGACAATAGGTTCTTATCATGTTCACGGGTAAATATCTTTCCTTCATCTGCCAGTAATTTTAACTCAGGCGGCAGGGGCGAAAACCATTTAGCTATCAGAAAAGATATCACCGCAACAATCATCAATGGTATAAAAAGGTCGTAGCCAGAGCTGGATTCTGCTATCAGGAAAATTGCTGTGAGAGGTGCATACAAAACGCCGCTCATAACGCCCGCCATGCCTACAATTACAAGGTTGGTAACGGGTACATGCGCAAAGCCCATCTGCGTGCAGATGAGCGAAAAAAGATACCCCAAAAAACCACCGGCAAATAAGGAAGGCGCAAAGTTGCCACCATTGCCGCCGCCAAAAATGGTGATGGGCGTAGCGAATGCTTTCGTTAAAACTACCAGGGCTAAAAACAAC
>JAYVUJ010000526.1:0-3601 GCA_043788035.1 Ferruginibacter sp.
AGAAGATGTTTGCAAAAACATTAAAAATCCTGATAAGCTGAATTTACTTTTCCAAAAGAAAGATGTTAAGGATTCCTTTTGTGATACTGCCAACAACACTTTTGATTTCGTTTATAAATTAAGTAATAAAAGTTTTAATGGCCTCCCTTACAATCAAGTAATGGAGCCAACTGCTTTAACAAAGTTTGATGCAAATACCCGGAACGGGTTTTTACGAATAACACTACAATGCCAGGATTTTTTGCATGCCCAATATTCATTTGTATTGGCAAGGCAAATGATGGCATTTGGAAGGCTGCCAGATAACCTTGTTACAGGAGCTTATTACAGGGTAAACCCTGGTGAGGCAGTTATTGCATTTCATGAAATTAATAAAAGCGCTGGTGCCGTAGATACCAACATTGCAGAGATGAAAACTGCTGCGGTAAATACTAAGGGAGGTACAGCAAATACTGTAACAATTGTTGATAGCAATACAACAATTACTTTAGCAGAAAAAACGAAAATTTCAATAGCCGCACATGATGCAGATGATTTAGCCGGCCTAACTGTAACAGCTGGCGACGATGTAGAAAATGCTTTTAATAACCTTAAAAGCAATGCTATCTTAGATGGCGACATAAAGAATAAGTTGGAAGCAGTGATACCTAACGAGCCATGGACGCCAATCATCAGCAACATGGCATTGGATTATACGGCCACAGCAGAAAATACAGATATTACGCTCATCCATCTTTACCCTTATAAAAATACGTATAAGCAAGAGCAGCTTACAATGGCCCCGGCCCTGTTTGCACCGCTTTGTGATGAAGGTACTTTGTACATTGGGTTTGAAGGATTGGTGCCTGGCAGTAATGTGAATATGCTATTTCAACTGGCAGAAGCTACCTCAAACTCCGAAGCGGATAAGCAGCCTGTTTACTGGCACTTCCTATTAAACAACCAATGGCTCAGCCTGCGTAAAGGTTTCGAACTTTTGGATGATGGCACGGATAACCTTACCACTTCGGGCATTATAAAATTTGCGTTTCCTCAAAATAGCAGCACCGATAATACAGTAATGCCCGCAGGCTTGTACTGGATAAAAGCAAGTGTGCCTGCTAACAGCTATACCGTGTGCGAGACCATTGCTATCTATACACAGGCCATAAAAGCAACGTTTAGTATTGATGCGAAAAACGATACCAGCCGGCTTGATGGGGCACTACAAGCGGGGGCGGTAAATAAGCTTCAAGTAGCTGATGCAAACATTAAGCAGGTAACACAGCCATTTCCATCTTTTGATGGGCACGAGCCGGAACTTAGCAAACAATATTATGTAAGGGTAAGCGAATTGTTACGGCATAAAAACAGGGCCATACAAAAGTTCGATTATGAAAGGCTTGTCCTGCAAGGCTTTCCGCAGGTGTACAAAGCCAAATGCATAAACCATAGTTTTAAATTATCTGCGGATGGCTATAGCAACGACTTTCCGTTAGCGCCAGGCTATGTGCTGGTTGCCGTTATACCAGACCTTACAAAACTACAGGCAGGGCAATCTTTTGAACCAAAGCTGCCTA
Source organism: Ferruginibacter sp. (assembly GCA_043788035.1). Taxonomy (GTDB): domain Bacteria; phylum Bacteroidota; class Bacteroidia; order Chitinophagales; family Chitinophagaceae; genus Ferruginibacter. The sequence goes on from JAYVUJ010000526.1 coordinate 1,560, forward strand.
CAGGCATCCTTGAAAAAATTGAAGCTTTTCTCCGTAGCCATGCATCGCCTTTTGCAAAAGTAAAAGTGGTTAACCCCCGCTACGAAAAAATTAATTTTTGCTTGTCGGTAATACTCAACAAAGGGTTCGATAAAACTTATTATAAAGAAAAGCTTGCCCGCGACCTGCGGGAATTTTTAGCACCATGGGTAGTCGGATATTTTGAAAAATTACGCTTCGGGCAATGCGTCAATAAATCGGATATAGTGAAGTTTATTGAAACAAGGGATTATGTGGATTATATAACCCGCATGCAGCTGCAGGATGATTTTTATGGATCGGAGCCAACTGAAGCCCTTCTGGAAATTTGTCCGCATACACCAAGGTCTATTTTATTAGCAGGGCAAATACAGGTATGCATTGAAGAGGATAATAAGCAAGACTGGAGGGAAGGGCATAACTGTGCGGCGGCAACGCTTGTAACTGATTTTTGCACACCTGTAAAAACGATAACTTTTTAGTAATGGATTATGGCAAACGAGCCCACAAATAGTAATACGGTCAGCAAGGATAATACGGGGTTTCCCGGTTATCTGGATTTTAATGCCTTGCGCACAAGCTCTATCAAATACCTGAGCGGGCTTACCGGCAAGGTATGGACAGACTACAATGTACACGACCCTGGCATTACCATATTGGAGGTGCTTATTTATGCAATGCTCGACCTTGGCTACCGCACCAACCTGCCTGCCATAGATATCTTTTCAAAAAATACTTTAGAGGGTAATAGTGAAGATAATTTTTTTACCCCTGCGGAAATACTAGCCTGTAACCCGTTGACCATTACTGATTGCAGGAAATTATTGATTGATATTGAAGGTGTAAAAAATGCCTGGCTAACGGTGGCGGAAGACATAAGCACCCCTACTATTTGTAACACTAAGCCTGCTAATGGTACTAGTTCTACGGATGCGCAGTCTCCAGTTGCAGCGCCTTTTTTAAATGGGCTTTACCATGTAGCCATAGAGCTGGAAGATGAGCCGGTTAGGGCAGCGCATTGTGTGGTGGCAGACGTAAAGGCTGCACTGCAAGCTCACCGCAACCTGTGTGAAGATTTTTTTGATATTGCCATTTTATGCTGGCTGGATATTGGCATTTGTGCGGATGTGGCGCTTGAGCCAAATGCTATCGCGGATGATGTGTACAAAGAGATTATTACCAGGCTGCATGATTTTTTTTCGCCTTCCCCAAAGTTTTATACACTGCAGCAATTGCTGGATAAGCAAAAGCCAATAGAAGATATTTTTGCAGGGCGGCCTATGGGGCAAAACAAAAGTTTTGGTTTTGTTGATACGGATGAGTTTGAAAACATCAATCAAAAAACAAGCATCCACTTATCTGATGTGTATAATATCCTGCTGAATATTAATGGTGTAAAAACAGTGCGCAAGCTTTCTTTAACAACAAACGGACAAGATTTTTCATCGGCATGGGAATTTACCTTGCCCGATAAATATTTGCCCCGCTTATCGCTGGATATTTCTTCCTTTCAATTTACTGCCAATGGTACACCAGTTTCCTTTAACAGGCAAAAAGGGGCGGGCTGGCTGCAGCTTTCGGTAAGTGCCAATAAAATAATACAGCCTCCAGAAAGCCTCGACGCTGGCTTTCCCGAAGGAGGTGTTTATCACAACGACCTAGCTGATTATTATTCTATACAAAATGATTTTCCTTTAGTGTATGGTATTGGCGAAGGGGGCTTGCCCGCAACTGCATCGCCAATACGCAAGGCACAGGCACTGCAATTAAAAGGCTACCTTTTATTTTTTGATCAGCTACTGGCTAATTATCTTTCGCAGTTAAATAATTTGCGTTCGTTATTTTCTTTTCAGCCTCCGGGCGATAAAAGCAAGCGGCAAACTTATTTTTTAAACAGCCTGGATAAGCTCAACACTGTTCCGGGGCTAGCTCAATTGATAGGCGAAAACAATGTTGCTGATGCGGGCGCGCCAGGCACTGGTAGTACACAGGGAAGCATCCTTGCGTACCCCGTAGAAAAATCA
>JAYVUJ010000527.1:0-2645 GCA_043788035.1 Ferruginibacter sp.
AGGTTAAATTTTAAATTTGTTTTCATAACGGTTAGGTACAGTAAGTTAAGCGGGTGTAAAAGAATAGGTAAGATAATGACTATAATTTAGACTCCGGTATTTGATCATCGGTTGCCAATTAAAAAATAGGCTTCTTACAAACCAATAATTCTTTATTTTTAAGTCTATTTAATAACAATCAATAAATAATAAACGATGCGCTTAACAAAAATTATCCCCAAAATTTTTTATGAAGATATCAAAGATGGGCTGCATCTTTTTGTAGATGGGCTTAAATTTAAAGTAGTGTATAACGATGCCAAACTGTACATAATTATCCGCGATGATGTAACGATATAATTGTTGGAAGATATGGAGTATGCCGCAAAGGACAGGCCCGAGATACGCATTGAAACGGATGATATAGCAGCGTTGTACAAGGAAGTAAAAGAGCTGCATCCGGAATTATTGCACCCAAACCTTAATGTAGTAAAACAACAGCCCTGGGGCTTAAAAGAATTTGCTTTGCTGGATAAGACAACTGTGTGTGTAATTATACAGCAGCCGTAAAAAGCCCAGGCCAAGCCTCCCTACCCTCCAAAGGAGGGTTCTTAGCGCATTCGTTTGTAATACTTTTTAAAGTTTTGAGGCTTATTAAACAATTAATGGCAAATGCTGCCTTCGCAATTATAACCTTCAAATTCGCTGGGGCGGGAACCTCCTTTGGAGGGCAGGGAGGTTTTGCTTGGTGCATCACCAACTACAAGCCAGCCGGCTTTTACAATTTCATGTACAATCCTTCAATTAACTCATTTTACAAATACAAATAAAAATACTATCCGAATTGAAGTGTAAGGGATAGCAACGGAAATCCTTTTTTTGTCGGGCCGCCCTCAAAAAAAGATTGAAGTGGATAGCCTCGCCTTGGGGTACGCACCAAACTGGCATTGGATGGCTGCCTGGTGAGCTAGTGTAGGTCCATCGTTAAAAGTAAAAATGCTGTATAAAAATGCCCGGTAATTTTTTATTTACCGGACATTTTAGAATATTACTAACAAAACATGTGCTGCTGTATTAACATCCTGCATCAACATCTAAACATACCTCGTTACACCAGGTGTAGCAATTGGGTAAAACCCATCTGCATTCGGCACTACCTTTGGCATAGCGTTCCAATCGTATGTATTAGGCTGCAGGTTTAAGCCTGAATTAATGGCATGGTCCCACTCGATGATTTGCCCGCTGTAGGTTGCCATCCTGCCTAAAATACTTGTCATGGTGCTTTCTGCGCCATAGTCTGCATTGGCATACTTGTATTCATTTTTTGCAACGGCGGCAAACAGCTCGTCGTGTTCGTTTTGGTAGGGGTTGGGTTCATTGGTTTTATCAAACTGGTAAATGGTTTTACCGGCATGGTCTGTTATTTTTGCGTCATCGCAATGTATCTTTCCTTTGGTACCAACCAGCAGTTCATCTACGCGGCTCATGGTGCCCGGTATATGGCGGCATTGGCTGTTGAGGATGCTTCCATCAGCGTAAGTATATTCTACAAAATGATGGTCGAATATTTCGCCATTGTCTTTTCCTTTACGTACCTGCCTGCCGCCCATGCCCTGTGCTTTTATGGGGTGCCCGCCTTTAAACCAATTTATAACGTCCAGGTTGTGTATGTGCTGCTCGTTGATATGATCGCCGCAGAGCCAGTTAAAATAATACCAGTTGCGCATTTGGTATTCCATTTCTGTTTGCCCGGGCTTGCGTTCGCGTACCCATACGCCATCGTTGTTCCACCAGGCCTGGGCAGATGTAATGTCGCCAATCATATCTTTACGTTTAAACAACTCGCGGTAGCTGTTTTGGTAACGGCGTTGCAGGCCTACCACCACGTTTAATTTTTTCTGTTTGGCAATAATTGAAGCAGCCATTACCCTTTGAATACCGGCTGGGTCAGTAGCTACCGGCTTTTCCATAAATATATGTTTGCCCTGCCTAACCGCTTCTTCAAAATGTATTGGCCTAAAGCCCGGAGGCGTTGCCAGTATCACTACATCTGCCAGTGCTATGGCTTTTTTGTACGCATCAAAGCCTACAAATTTTCTTTCTTCGGGCACATCAATTCTACTTTTAAGGTTGCCGGGCACACCTGTACTTTCGGAGGTATCATCGGCGGTAATGTTTTTGTAACAAGTATCCAGCACATCCCTGAAGGCTTCTGCCATGGCTACCAGCTTTACATCTTGCTTACTCATTAATGCCTGCGTTATGGCGCCTGTACCACGCCCGCCACAACCAATAAGGGCAATCTTAATTGTTTTTGGGGCTGATAAAATACCGGCTTTTGAGAGTATCGGGGCGGCAATAAGACCGCCGGCAATAACGGTTGATTGCCTGATGAAATCCCTTCTTGAATTTTGGTTGAGGTCAAATTTTTTGTCCATGATGGAAGCTTTAGGTTATATAAAATTAGAGTAGTAAATTTAATGAAGTAGTTTAATATTTTAAAATTAATAAAAAGTAGTACCGCATTGCTGCTATTTACCCAGATAGCTTTTAAAAAATTCGTCAATGGCTTCTTTGGAAGGCTGCTCTACCGGGCGAATAATGCGGAAGCCGACAAAAGGCGCATCTGTTATCCACCATTTGCTCCTAGGTATTTGCGGATCGCG
>JAYVUJ010000528.1:0-2442 GCA_043788035.1 Ferruginibacter sp.
GTATGCCGTGTAAGCAGTTTAATAAAAACTGTGGATGACCTGCACCTTAATGGCATTAAGGTTTTTGCCAGCGAAATGACTGCTACTAAAAAAGTATACGATATTAATATGAAAGAACCTTGCGCCATCGTAATGGGCGGGGAGGAGCATGGCGTTTATCAGCCGCTGCTTAAAATTTGCGATGAACAGTTCCAGATACCGATGCTGTCAGATTTTGATTCCCTGAATGTATCTGTAGCAACAGGCATTATTTTATACGAAGTAATGAAACAAAGAACCCTGTAAAATTTATAAATTTTACCAAACAGAAGATGGCTATTCAAAGTAAGACCCATCTTCTGTTTTTACAGATGTAGAAAGCGTTGCTTCTATTATATTTATTTCCTCCGCTGTAAAAAGCCTCCATTTGCCTACGGGTAAATTAGCCAGCGTAATGTTCATTATGCGTACACGTTTTAAGGTTTGCACACTATAGCCAAGTGCCTGGCACATACGCCTTATCTGCCGGTTAAGCCCTTGCACTAAAATTATACGGAAACGGTTTTTGCCTTCTTGTTTTACAACACATTTTTTTGTAACTGTATCCAGTATCCTTATGCCGTTGCTCATCTTATTTACAAACTCGCCGTTAATAGGCTTATCAACCGTAACCACATATTCTTTTTCATGGTTATTGCCCGCCCGCAATATTTTATTTACAATATCGCCATCATTCGTTAAAAATATTAATCCCTCAGAAGGTTTATCCAGCCTGCCTACCGGAAAAATGCGGCTCTTATAATTAATGAATGAAATTATATTGTCCCTATCTTTTAAATCGGTAGTACAAGTAATGCCAACAGGCTTATTAAACACCATGTACACAATTATATCCTTTGTTTTTATAGGCTCGCCATCAATTTGCACTACGTCTTTTTCTTGTACCCTGTTGCCTTTTACGGCTACATTGCCATTAATAGTAACCCGTGCCTGTTCAATGTATTTATCGGCTTCCCGGCGGCTGCAAAAACCAGTTTCGCTCATGTATTTGTTAAGGCTTTTGTCCATAATTAGTTGCAAAAATATGCCGCAAATTTAAACTTACTCAATTATGTAAATATTTAGTAACAAATCAATACAATAAATAAAATAGGGTATATAATGAGATAATTACAATAAATAGTATTTTTGCGCCTTAAAATATTAGTTATTTTCCTTTCCAATTAATTTTAAGCGGGAAGGGAATGATTATTGTAACCAATCCTGTACAAAAATCTTGAAATTTTTTATGAAAAGGACCATATTTATCTCCACTTTTTTAATTTTCACTTACCTGGTACAAGCCCAGCGAATGAGTCTTACAACTTTTGCCGGAGTGGCTAATTACCAAGGCGAACTTCAAGATAAAAAATTTACTTTCCAACAATCCCACCCTACATTAGGTATTGGTCTGGCTTACGAAATAACAGGTCATTGGTCGGCAACAGCCAGCCTTAAATTTGGTAAAATTGAAGGTAACGATGCCACCTCCATTCAAATTGCCCGCAACCTAAATTTTACAAGCCCCATTACTGAGTTTCACTTAGGGCTGGAGTATGATTTGTTCGATTTAGCGGAACGTAGCGTATCTCCATTTATTTTTGGAGGCATTGCGGTTTTTCATTTCAACCCTTCCACCATAGATTCATCAGGCAATAAAGTTGCCCTTCAGCCATTAGGCACAGAAGGGCAGGGCTTTTACCTGGGGCGTAAAAAATATGCGCTCACACAACTTTCTATACCATTTGGCGGAGGGCTTAAATTTGCATTGAACGACAATGTAAGGTTAGGCATTGAAGTTGGTTTTAGAAAAACATTTACTGACTACCTTGATGATGTAAGCACCACTTATGCTGACCGTGATTTGTTGATAGCCAACAATGGCGCCCTGGCTGCACAGGTTGCATTTAGGGGCGACGAGTTAAAAACAGGTTTATCATACCCACCGGCTAATACCTTAAGAGGCAATTCAAAAACTAAAGATTGGTATTATTTCACCGGCGTTTCGCTCAGCTTTCGTTTGGGAACCGGCAATGGCAACGGCGGCGGAAAATATAGGACTGGCTGTCCCATTAATGTGCGTTAAAACCCGTATCTACAAAACTCCTAACTCCTAACTCCTAACTGATAACTGATGTGTGCGCCCCTTCGGCAGGGCTATCCACTGCAATGTTTTTTTGCAGGCGGCCCGACAAAAAAGGATTTCCGTTGGTATCCCTGGCGCTTCAACCCGGGTAGTATTATTTATTTCGAGTAGCCAAATAATTCAAAAGCAATGCCCCCATAAACTATTCTGCCGTATAAGTGTTTACATTTACATCGAAACAAATTACGGATGGCATATAAATCTTTAGAGGAATGTTTGCTGCATTTAAAAGCAACAAACCAACTAGTAACAATAACAGAAGAAGTTGATACCTACCT
>JAYVUJ010000529.1:0-2719 GCA_043788035.1 Ferruginibacter sp.
TATACAATAGCCACTTTGAAAATTGCCCCGCTCGTAACGGATTACATAACCGGCTTCTTCTGCAATTTTTTCTATTTTATCTAATATGTTTTGTGTATATTTCATTACCGGGAATCGTCAATTGTGAATCGTGAATCTTAAGCATTACAAAAGTAAAGCAGTAAGCTAGTTGTACTTGTTTTACTTTTCAACAAACGTTGATAAATAAAACTTTGGGCTTGTTCAAACTCAGTTAATTATTCAATTAAAAAGTTGTTCGTAAGCCTCTTCAGGGGTTTGGGGCTTCGGGCTCTATTTATTCGTCATCCTAATCACCGGTACAATCATCTCTTCCAAACTTACACCGCCATGCTGAAAAGTATTTTTATAATAATTTACAAAGTGATTATAATTATTAGGATAACATAAAAACAAATCGCCTTTGGCAAAGATAAAGCTTGAGTTTACGTTAGGCACGGGCAAACCAGCTTCTCGTGGGTCACGAAAAGCCAGCACTTCTTTGGCTTCGTAATTTAAATTGCGGCCATGCTTGTACCGCAGGTTGGCAGTAGTTTGTTTATCGCCAATTACTTTTGCCGGCGTTTTTACCCTTACACTACCATGGTCTGTTGCCACAATCATCGTTAATTTTTTATCCGCAATTCTTTTAAGTGCTGCATGTAAAGGCGAATGTGTAAACCAACTTTCGGTAATACTGCGGTAGCTGGTTTCATCACCGGCCAACTCTTTCAATACCTCCATTTCGGTACGGGCATGGCTCAGCATATCTACAAAATTGTACACAATAATATTAATATCATTGCTCAGCATGTTATGAATATTATCCACTAATTTTTGCCCGTCGTGGTTGTTGGTAATTTTTGTGTAAGAATATTTTAAATCACCTTTGCCCATGCGTTTTAGCTGGGCTTTAAAAAAATCTTCTTCAAACATATTTTTTCCACCTTCTTCGTCATCATTTTTCCATTGGGAAGAAAATTGTTTTTCTATATCTACAGGCAGCAACCCTGCAAAAATGGCGTTACGGGCATATTGTGTAGCCGTAGGTAAAATAGAATAAAAAGTTTCTTCTTCATGTATGCGGAAGCTTTCTGCAAAAATGGGCTGTATGGTTTTCCACTGATCAAAACGCAAATTATCTATCAGTACAAAAAATAAAGGTGTACCCTTTTCTAAATGAGGAAACACTTTCAGCTTCATTAAGGTATTACTCATTATGGGTGCTGCTGCAGTACTTTTGGGGCCAACCCACGAGGTATAATTTCGGCTCACAAATTTAAAAAACTCGGTGTTAGCTTCATTTTTTTGTGAGTCAAATACTTCCTGCATTTCGGGGCTGTCGCTGTTCTTCATGGCTAGTTCCCAAAAAACTATTTTTTATAAATCTCCATCCACTCATTATAATCAGGGTTATTGTTTAGTGCCATAAACAAACTTCCAAATTGTTGCTGGTACGATGAAGTGGTTTTTTCAGCCACTAATCTTTTATTATCAATTAATTTTTTTAAACTCAGCCAAACCTGGTTAGGGTTAACCGGCTTAATTAAATAATCGCTTATTTGTGAGCCGATGGCTTCATCCATTAAATTCTCCGCCTCGTTTTTTGTAATTAATACTACTGGCAAATTACTGTTTACTTCTTTTATTTGCTGCAGGGTTTGCAGGCCCGTTAGGCCGGGCATACTTTCATCCATCAGCACCACATCCACAATATTTTCTTTTACAAATTCAATAGCATCAAAGCCATTGGTTTTGGTTTGCACTTCGTAGCCTTTGTTTTCTAAAAACATTATCTGGCTGTTAAGGCTGTCTATTTCATCATCTACCCAAAGTATTTTTGCTATGCTCATATTTATGGTTTGATGTTTTTTTTGTTCCCGGCTTTATTAATGCTAATTATCTTTATTAGCACAGTTTACACTGAGAAACGAAGTGCACTCTTCAACTTAATATCATTATTAAGCTTTTTCCCGGGCGTATAAAGCAATATATGGAAGAATAATTTGCAATTTTTACAAATTTAATTTTTTATATCACTGATGCCATGCTTTATTTAGCTTTGTTCATCTTTTAACAAATAAAGGTTTTGCAAGGCCCAACCATTATCAACTATCCCAAACATCAAACGCTTCATGCATTTTCGTAAAATAATTAACGACCCGGTTTATGGCTTTATCACTATCGATGATGAACTGATTTATCAAATAGTGGCCCACCCCTATTACCAGCGCCTGCGCCGCATTAATCAAATGGCTATGGCATATTTAGTTTACCCGGGTGCGGTGCATACCAGGTTACACCATTCTTTAGGCGCTTACCATTTAATGTGCAATGCCTTAAGCGAATTAAAAAACAAAGGTGTTGAAATTACTGATGCAGAAAACCAGGCCGCAAAAATTGCTATTCTTTTACACGATATTGGCCATGGCCCTTTTAGCCATGCACTGGAAAACACATTAGTAGAAGGCATGCACCATGAAGCCATTTCATTACTGATAATGAAAGAACTTAATGAACACTTTGGCGGCAGGTTACAATTAGCTATAGATATTTTTACCGGTAGCCATACTAAAAAATATTTACACCAGCTTATAAGCGGCCAGTTAGATGTGGACCGACTGGATTATTTAACCCGTGATAGTTTTTTTAGCGGCGTAAATGAAGGCGTAATTGGGTACGACCGTATTTTAAAAATGCTTACCGTTCACAACGGCGAGTT
>JAYVUJ010000530.1:0-2353 GCA_043788035.1 Ferruginibacter sp.
ATATGGCGTTTAAATGGCTTTTGGAAGGTAATTAAACCGGTACCTGTAACTTTAAAGCGCTTTTTCGCACTCGAGTTTGTTTTTACTTTTGGCATTTAATAACTTATTTATAGTTACTCCCTGCTGGCGTTTCGAACAGACGAAAACTTTTGGGCCTTGTGGGAAATGTCCAAGAAAGAGAGAGTCTCTTTTTCGGGCGGCAAAGGTAGGGGAAAGTTGGGGATATTATGCTGTTTTATTTAAGGTTGATTAGCACACTAAAATTTTAATCAAAAAATATCAATTACAGAAAGCCAAATAAAACCCAGCCCTAATGTTAACCAGTAGATTTTAAAAGCATTATTTTATACCCAAACTGCTTCACAACAAAGTCGTTTCATCCACATTTTTCCCATTGCGATGACCAATAGTTTAAACGTGAAATAAGTTTTACCAGGATTAAATTTTTAATAGCCAATATGTATCGGTAGACTACAAGGCTATTGAGTTTAAAATTTATTAAGGTAGCAATCAACTCACCCTTTACCCTCTCCAAACAAGAGAAAAAGCCTTAACCTAAAGGCATTGACATCAAATAGAAGTAAAAAAATTAGCAAATTTTAGAGCAATTAACAGACAACCCTAAAAAATATACTTTAGCCTGCTTCCCCAATAAAATTTGCTGCACCCCATAAACTACAATCTCCGCCCTATCTTTAAACATAATAATTCTACCAAAAATAACAACCTCCTTGCCTTCAAATATTTCTTCTGGTGCTGAAGCAAATTTATTGCGCACAGCTGCTGAAATATAAAGCGTTAATGGCGACTTTGGATATGCCGCACCAGCGTTCAATAAAGTCGGCGTTCCTTGTGATTTGCCGAAGTACCTGCCACCGTAAATTGTGGTAATTATTTTTACAGAATCGCCGATATGCTGCGCCACTTCTTCCACTTTTATTAGTGTTTGGGCAGTTACACTCAGGGAACAGAAAATACCTGAAAAGCCTATGACTAAACCCCATCTCCCTGTCATAATTTTTTTTAATTATACTTAATAAATAATTTTTTTGGGAGGCAAAATAAAGGCTGCACTTTATAAAAATGCAGCCTTTATTTAGGATCAGATAAACCAGTAAAAAATTATTTGCTATCAGATGGTTCTACCGTTGTTTCCGCATCACCTGCCGCACCTTCAGTATTTGTGCCATTAGTAGCCGTTTCAATATTTTCAATCGTTGTATCGCCACCTAAATTTACCGCATCAACAACTTCCGCATCTTCTTCTTTTTCATCCAGCTTGGTAATGGCCGCAATGGCGTCGCCTTCATCTACACGGATAAGCTTAACGCCTTGTGTTGCCCGGCCCTGCTCGCTTACAGCAGCCACGCTCATGCGGATGGTTACGCCGCTAACGCAGGTAATCATTAAATCTTCCTTCTCCGTCACATCCAGCAAACCTACCAGTGAACCAGTTTTATCAGTTACGTTAATAGTCTTAACGCCCTTACCCCCCCGGTTGGTAATCCTGTAATTAGCTTCACCTGTTTCAGGGTCATCTAAAAATGTACGCTTGCCATATCCTTTTTCACTTACCACTAAAATTGTGCGGCTTTTATCTTCTCTATTTACACACACCATGCCTACAACACTGTCGGTTTCATCTACCACTTCAATGCCATAAACGCCTATGCCGCCACGGCCGGTAGAACGTACTTTTTCTTCCGGAAAACGAATTGCCCTGCCGCTTTTTAAGGCCATCATAATTTCGCAATTGCCATCTGTTAATTTTGCTTCCAGCAACTGGTCGCCCTCCAAAATGTTAATGGCATTGATACCATTCTGGCGTGGACGGCTAAAGTCTTCCAGGTCAGTCTTTTTAATAATGCCTTTTTTAGTACACAAAACGATGTAGTGGCTGTTCAGATAATCCTTATCATCAAAATTCTTTACATCAATTATTGCACGCACGGTATCATCCGGCGGTATCTGTATCATATTTTGCAAGGCCCTGCCTTTACTAGTTTTATCACCTTCAGGTATCTTATAGACCGGTAGCCAAAAACACCTTCCTTTTTCCGTAAAAAATAACAAAGTGTGGTGCGTAGAAGCCACAAACAAATGCACTATATAATCTTCTTGTCTGGTACTGCTGCCTTTTGCACCACGACCGCCACGGCGCTGGCTCCGGTATTCATCAGAACGGGTTCTTTTAATGTAGCCTAAATGCGAAATCGTAACCACTACATCTTCATCTTCAATTAAATCCAGCATGCCAATTTCATCATCGGCATACGTAATTTCCGACTTACGTTCATCGCCAAACTTTGCTTTTATTTCAGCAAGCTCATCCTTAATTATCTGGTAACGTATG
>JAYVUJ010000531.1:0-6437 GCA_043788035.1 Ferruginibacter sp.
CTGGCCACCAAGGTAGACCTAAACGCTAAGCCATATAAAGTAGAGATAGACGAAGAAACGTGGATTGAAGCAGATGCGATAATTATTTCTACCGGCGCCTCCGCAAAATGGTTGGGTATTGAAAGCGAAGCAAGGCTGAACGGGTATGGCGTTAGTGCCTGCGCAGTATGCGATGGTTTCTTTTTTAAAGGTAAAGAAGTAGCCATTGTTGGCGCAGGAGATACGGCTGCCGAAGAAGCGCTTTATTTAAGTAATATCTGTTCGCAGGTACATATGATTGTGCGTAGAGGAGAAATGCGTGCAAGTAAAATAATGCAGGACAGGGTGCTTGCAACAAAAAATATTACCGTGTATTGGCACAGCGAAACTGACGAAATTTTAGGCGATAAAAAAGTAGAGGCAGTCCGTATAAAAAATATCCAGACAGGAGTTAAAAAAGAAATACCTGTAAGTGCGTTTTTTGTAGCCATTGGGCATCACCCAAACAGTGATATTTTTAAAGATTGGCTACAGCTTGATGAAGCAGGTTACATTATAACTATCCCTGGCACTTCTAAAACCAATATTGAAGGTGTATTTGCCAGTGGCGATGTACAGGATAAAATTTACCGACAGGCTGTAACGGCTGCTGGCAGCGGCTGTATGGCGGCGTTAGATGCAGAAAGGTATCTCGGTGCCCTGGTACCCGTGTATTAAATTTTATAGATAAACAGTTAGTATACGTTAATTTAGTAGTTTAACCCTTCAAAATTTTTAATGCTTACAATATCCCTGCATAACTTAATCTTCCATTCTTTTCATGGCATGTTTAAAGAAGAAAGAATTTTAGGAAATAATTTTGAAGTAAATGTAGATGTTTCCTTTCCTGTAAATGAGCCAATAACTAAACTAGGCCAATCGGTTGATTATGTTGCGTTGTATGCCATTATTAAAGAAGTGATGGATGAACCGACACAATTATTAGAAACAGTAGTGCAGGAATTAGAAAGACGGTTTCATTTATTTGATGAAAAGATAGTTTCTATTGCCATCAGCATAAAAAAAATGAACCCACCCATAGCCAACTTTCAGGGTACAGTAGGCATTAGTTACGCTAAAACATTTTAGCTATGAAGGCTTTTCTCATCTTTTTTTGTACCTACTTTTTCTTTGTAAATGCATTTGCGCAAGATGTTGCTTTGCTTACCAAAGAAGGAAACCGGCTGGAAGCATTGCCTGATGAAGAAGCGGCTTTCTCAAAATTTAAAGAAGTATTAAAATTGCAGCCCGCTAATATCTATTCGCTTAATAAATGTAGTGAACTGTGTAGCCGTATTGGCAAGCGCCAAACAGATAAAAAAGTAACCAGCGATTATTATGTAGCAGCTAAAACGTATGCTGATATTGCCTTGCGGGTAGACCCAAATAATAGTGAAGCCAATTGCGTAATGGCCATCGCATTAGGCAGGAGTTCGTTAAATAAGGGTGGTAAAGAAAAAATTGTAACTGCCAAAGAAATAAAAAGATATGTAGATTTAGCTATAAAAAACGACCCCCGGAATTTTAAGGCATGGCATGTGTTGGGCAGATGGAACTATGAGCTAAGTACCCTTAACTTTATTGAACGTACAGCAGCCAAAATTTTATATGGCACTTTGCCAGAGGCTTCGTTAAAAGATGCGATTATTGCTTTTGAAAAGTCTAACAGCATTACAGCTGGTTTTATCCTAAATTATTTTGAATTGGCAAAAGCATATAATAAAGATGACCAGACTAACAAGGCCATCATCACACTAAATAAAATGATGCTGTTGCCCAACCATACAGAAGATGATGCCAGTATAAAGGCGGATGGGAGGAAATTATTGAAGGAATTTGAGTAGTTTTTTAATTAAAAATTACTATTCAATTCCGTAAAGTATGGGCTTTCCTTGCCTTTAAAGAGGTTATGTTTTGGTAAAGACAATCAATAAATTCTTAACTTACTGATGTTAAACTAAGTGTATAAATTTTTTCTATCTATCATGTATCCTCTTTATTTTACTTGTGCTTAACGGATACATATTTAGTGGAAGTGATAATATTTTTTTTGTATAGCCCCGAACAAAAACTCCTTAACAATTTTTTTTCAATAAGATCACTATTGACATCTTTTACAATCATGTTTTGATTTACCTTCGGATTTAAATTTTTATATATGATTAAAAAAATCCTGTTATTTTCCATCATTTTATTTTTTGCAGTTAGCAGTTTTGCGCAGGAACCAGTGTTAGAATCTACCTACGACCCGCATGCCTTATTTTCTCCACTGTTTTATAGTACCGGCGAAACCATTACAAGGGCTGCAACGGGCGAGCCTAATGTTGGTTATTGGCAAAATAAGGCAGATTATCAAATAGCAGCTTCGCTGGATGAAACCACGCATGTTATTAAAGGCACCGTTACTATAACTTATAAAAATAATAGTCCGCACCCATTGCCTTTTTTATGGCTGCAGCTCGACCAGAATTTATTTAATAAAGATAGCCGTGGCCAGGCCCGTATGCCAGTGGGTACCCGTAGCCGCTATGGCGATGCCGCCAGTGGTTTTAACGGTGGCTACAATTTTACCAATGTGCAATTAAACGATGGGAAAGCTGATTATATTATTACAGATACGAGGATGCAGATACGCTTGCCAAAAGCAGTAAAAGCAAATGGCGATGTAGTTAAAATAAAATTGGACTATTCTTTTACTTTGCCGGAATATGGCGCTGACCGTTGTGGAATTTTAAAGACAAAAAATGGCGACATATTTACCGTTGCGCAATGGTACCCGCGCATGTGTGTATTTGATGAAATACAGGGCTGGAACACATTGCCGTACTTAGGGCCAAGTGAATTTTACCTTGAGTATGGAGATTTTGATTTTACCATTACTGCACCGGCAACGCATATTGTTGTTGCCAGTGGGGAATTACAAAATCCAAATGAGGTACTTACGCCTTTACAAGTTAGCCGTTTGGCTAATGCGAAAAAAAGCGATCAAACGGTAATGATACGTACAGAAGCGGAAGTATCCGACCCATCATCCAGGCCAAAAGGAAATACACTTACCTGGCATTTTAAAATGACGAATGCAAGGGATGTTTCCTGGGCTTCTTCAAAATCCTTTATCTGGGATGCTGCTAAAATGAATTTGCCAAGTGGAAAAGCATCTTTAGCTATGAGTGTTTATCCCGTTGAAAGTGCTGGTGATAAAGCATGGACAAGGGCTACTGAATATACAAAATATAGCATTGAAAATTATAGCAGGAGATGGTATGAATTTCCATACCCTGTGGCCAGTAATGTTGCCAGCAACGTTGGCGGCATGGAATACCCTGGTATTGTTTTTTGTGGATGGAAAGCTAAAGGAGAAGATTTGTTTGGAGTAACTGACCATGAGTTTGGGCACACCTGGTTCCCGATGATTGTTGGTAGCAACGAACGCAAATATGGCTGGATGGATGAAGGATTCAACACTTTTATTAATTCCATTGCTGTAAAAGATTTTAATAATGGCGAGTACAAGAGCAACCCCAGGAATATGGAAGGGCTTACAAAATATATGTTTTCACCAAGCAGTGAAGCCATCATGAGCACGCCAGATGCAATGAAAGAAGTGAATATTGGCACAGCTTTATATTTAAAGCCGGGTTATGGGCTTGAACTTTTGCGCACCGAAATTTTGGATAGTAATAGGTTTGATTATGCCTTTAGGACATACATCCAACGCTGGGCATTTAAGCACCCAACACCATGGGATTTTTTCCGTACAATAGATAACGTTGCCGGTGAAGACCTTACCTGGTTCTGGAAAGGATGGTTTTTGGAAAATTACAAGCTTGACCAGGCAGTGCAATCGGTTAAATATGAAAAAGACAGTGAAATATACGGAGCGATTGTAACCATTGCCAATTTAAACCAAATGGCTATGCCTGTAACTATTGCTTACGAAACAGTAAGTGGTTCAAAAGGTACCATTAAGTTACCAGTAGAAGTTTGGAACAACTCGAAAACATGGAGAGTGAAATTGCCTACTACAGAAAAGTTAGCCAGCGTGGTAATAGACCCTAATAAGGTTTTGCCAGATGTAAATTTCGCCAACAACACCTGGAAAGGAAATTAATAAAAAAGTAAAACCATAAATAGAATAAAGTAAGGCGCCGCAATTTTTGCGGCGTTTTTTGCAATAATATTTTTCAAAAAGGGAAAAGTGCACTACTAACGCAGATGTATATACGCTAAATTATTTCCTATCCCTATTAACAGTTCTTTGGTAAACGTCTTTAATTGAAATTCATCTTATATCCATTATTAACAAGAAAAATTACAATCATGAAAAAGACATTTACATTATTAGCAACTGTAGTATTACTATCATCTGCAGCCTTTGCACAGTATAATAATAATCGCCCAAACGTTGACTTCTATAACAATAATAACCGCGAAGTAGTTATCGCCAACCGTTTCGATGACCGTGAAAAGTATGGCTATAATTTTGGTGATAGGAAAAAAAATATGCAGATAGATAGGATCAATTATGCTTACGATAGAAAAATAGGATGGGTTCAAAACAACTTTTTTATGGGAAGGCATAAAAAACAATTTAAAATAGCCCAACTGCAAGCCCAACGTGATTATGAGATCGATTGCGTGGCAGCAAAATTTAGTGGCAGAGACGACCATTATGGCCGTAACGATAACCATTATAACCACGATGATAGAACAAACTGGTAACCAGCATATAATAATAAGAGCCTCCAAATTTCGGGGGCTTTTTTAGTTATATTTGCGCCTATATTTAAAACAACAAACATGTACAAAGCGGTTTTTATAGATATGGATGGCACGCTGCTTAAAAGCGACCACAGCGTTAGTGAAGCAAACAGGCAGACCATACAGGGCTTATTAAAAAAAGGTGTTTTAGTGGTGCTTATATCTGCCCGTCCGCTACATGGCATTTTGCCTATTAGTAAAAGCGTTGTTACAGATGAGATGCCTATTGTAAGCTTAAACGGTGGTTATATTTTACATAAAGATGAAATTATTTACCAGGCTGCAGTTTCATTGCAGGATGCTGCCTCTGTACACAATGAATTGAAAGGCTACGATGTGTCGCCCATTTATTATAGCCAGATGGATTGGTATGCGGAGATAGACAATGATCGCATAAAAAAAGAACAAAAAATAACACAAGTCAAAATTAATATACAGCCTTTTGCACACACCCTGGATATTTGGGATGCTAAAAAGACTGGCCCGAATAAAATTTTAATTGCTGGAAATAAAGAGATGATAAAAATAATTGAAGCCAGGCTAAACGAGCTGCACGGCGACAAACTGAACATCTATAAATCACAGTCAACCTACCTGGAAGTAATGAGCCAGGATGCATCCAAAGCTAAAGCCATTCAACTATTAATTAAAAAGTACGGTATTAATCAAAAGGAAATAATTGCTATTGGCGATAATTATAATGATAAAGGCATGATAGAATTTGCAGGAATGGGCATAGCGATGGGCAATGCGCCTGAAGAAATAAAATTAGTGGCTGATTATGTAACTGATACAAATAATAACGATGGTGTGGCAAAAGCTTTACATCATCATTTTTAAAATTGTATTAGATTAATAAATTTCTTGGTCAAAAAGCAAAAAGCTACCTATCAACCGACTGGTGGCTTCTTACTTTTAATTACTATCTTATTTTACAATATCTTCCAATTCTACTTCGTCGTTATCTGTTTCTCCTTGCAGCAAAGCATCCTGCACGTCAATTGCTTTTGCCTGCCGCCTGTCAACTTGTATGTCTTTATACTTATTAAGCATTTGGGCCAATACATCCAAACACTCATTGACCGATGTTTCAAAATACTGGCTGTTCTTTTTTACAAAATGATCATTGCCCGGCACTTCTAAACGTATTTCACAATAATTGTTTTCCGGGTCGTTGTTGGCACCCATAAACAATGTAACATTGGTTCTTACAATATGCCCATTTTTTAAGCCGCTTACTTTTTCGTGTATAAAGGCTTCTAAAGTTTCTCCTGCTTTGAAGCCTAAAGATTGAATGATTATATCCATGATTAATTATTTTACATACAGTATAATCACAGATTATGCCAAAAGGTTCAATGCAAAAGCGCGGTTTAACAATTGTACATTCATCAATTTAAAAGTTTGTCGCCACATATAAAAATAGTATAGTTTAATAGTAAGGCTCAGTATATTTATGCAATAAATCTTTTATGAAAAATGTAGCGGTCTCTTTTGTATTTATCTTTTTAACAAGTACGGCCTTTACACAAATAAAAATGCGGAGGCTAGAGGAACTCATTGTAACCACAGACCCCGGTTGGCCGTTTGTTCAGCAAATGATAGACTCCGCAAAAAATAAAGTAGAAGTGCTTCCCTGCGATACTACGTTAGCTAAA
>JAYVUJ010000532.1:0-3003 GCA_043788035.1 Ferruginibacter sp.
CCTTTGCCCCAAAAGCCACCGCTGCCAATAGCAATTTTAGATTGTTTTACATTATAACTTTCTACTTTTTCGCCGGGTTTCTTTTTTGCAGTACCCAGCTTAGCAAATTCTTTTTGAATATCTGCTGTACGTTCTGCACTTTTAAATTTATAATCATCAATACCAAATGTAGAAAATATACGTACCACCTGGTGTGGTTTTAATACACTTTCAAATAAGGCCGGCACTAAAAATTTTTGTACTCCTACGCATAATAACCACACGGCAACGATAGAAATTAATAATCCCTTATCTCTTTTAATTTTTCGTCTGTAAACAAATGTATAAAGCACAGCTAAAATGGTAAGTGTTACAAATAACGTATTGGGTGCAATTACAATACTGGCAATAATAAGTATAGCAAATGAAAAAAGAATGATGAGGTACATTGTGGGTAAACCTTCTCTGTAAAAAGCAATACCAAATGAAAAGTATACAATAGCAGCGCCGGGCTCACTTTGTAAAACGGATAATATTGCCGGGCTAAAAGCTATGGCCGCAGCAATCAACTGCGTTTGTGTTTTATGAAAATTAGTTTCGGGCAATGATAAATATTTTGCCAGCGCCAGCGATGTAAATATTTTGCAAACTTCCACCGGTTGAATGTTCATAAAGCCAAGCGGTATCCAGCATTTTGAGCCACCCACTTCTTTCCCCACCACAAAAGTAGCCAGTATTAAAAGTATACCGGCTGCATAAGCCAGGTTGGCGGTGGCAGTAAAAAATTTACTGTCGGTAAGTAAAATAAATATGCCCACAATAATGCTGGCAATAAAAAAGAAAAATTGCTTGCTGTATTCTTTTTTAAACCCTAAAAAGGATTGCATTACCGGGTCGGCGCTTTTATACTCAACCGAAAAAATACAAAGCAGGCCAATCATCACCAATATGGCATACAGCCATATCATTACCCAGTCGATGCCTTTTGTTATGGAGGGATTTTTTTGATACATGGTGGTGATGGTGATAGTGACTGGCGAATAATACCTATAAAAGTATATTCACTGCCTATCACTCACGTTTTTATCGTGTCTTTTATTTCGGGTTTCTTTTTTTCGTTAGGCAAAATTGCATCCGCATTTATTTTTAAACGATTGTCGTTACTGTCTTTTTTGGGTTGTCCTTTTTTTTGTTCTTCTTTATCTTTTTTTAATTTGTCCAGTACTTCATTTTCAGCCGATTCATCAAGATCCAAAGTATCCATCATCAATTTAATATATCCTTTTGCAATAAGGTAAGCCGAATCTTTGGCGTGTAGTAAGGAATCCTGCACCCTTTGCTCGTAGTAAATTTTTTGAGGAATTAAATTAAGTTCTGATAATTGTTCAAGCCTTGCCAATCTTGCTTTATCGGTTATAGAATCGTTTAAATATTTTTCAATCATCAATCCTACAATTGGTGCTGCATAAGTACCGCCAAAGCGGCCGCTATTTTCTACCACACACATAATGGCAATTTTTGGATTTTCCCTTGGTGCAAAGCCTGCAAAAAAAGCGTGGTTGGGTTGTTTTATTCCCCTGTAATAATTTTCTACTGTTCCGGTTTTACCACAAATATTTATGCCGGCAACTTTTGCTGCAACCCCGGTACCTCTTTCCACTACACCCAACATACCGTCATGCACTGCTTCAAAAATGCTATCAGGTATATCAATAGCATTATGTTTTTCTTTAAAATTTACAAGCATATTA
The DNA here is from genome assembly GCA_043788035.1 of Ferruginibacter sp. Taxonomy (GTDB): domain Bacteria; phylum Bacteroidota; class Bacteroidia; order Chitinophagales; family Chitinophagaceae; genus Ferruginibacter. Next base: position 1,731 of record JAYVUJ010000532.1, read on the forward strand.
AATTTATCGCCGCCTTCTATCGAATCTATTAAATGGGGTGTTTTGTACCAACCTTTATTGGCGATATAAGCCATTTCGTTTGCCACCTGTATTGGTGTAACATCTACTTCGCCCTGGCCAATACTAACCGAACGGAAAGTACAATAGTTCCATTTGCCTGTTCCGTAAATTTTATTGTAATAGGCAGCATTAGGTATCAATCCACGTTTTTCAGATGGTACATCTACGCCTAATTTATGCCCCAGGCCAAATGCCTGCATATAGTTGTTCCATACATTCAGGCTACTATCCTGATTGGGATACTTAGGATTTGTAATTACCCTTTGCATTACGTTGGCAAAATAAGTATTATCAGATATAGTGATGGCATTACGTAAATCAAAAGTGCCGTAATCTAAACAACGCATGGGCCTGCCGCTGCCGCAGCCGTAAAATGCGCCGTTGCAACTAAACCTTGTACTGGTTTCAATAACGCCCTCGTGCAAACCAATTAATGCCTGCAGGGTTTTAAATGTAGAACCCGGTGAATATGTTGCCGATACTGTTCTGTTAAATAAAGGACGGGCCGGGTTTAATAATAACTCGGCGATATGTTTTTTTCTTTCGGCGCCAGTTAATAATTTAGGTTAAAAGGTTGGGCTGCTTACCATACATAAAATGCCACCGGTTTTAGGGTCTACGGCTACGATAGACCCTAATTTATTTTCCATTAATTTTTCTCCCAGCATTTGCAATTCAATATCCAGGGCGGTATGCATATTTTGGCCTGCTACGGCCACGGTATCATATTTTCCTTTCTCTAGTCTTTCTGTAAGCCTGCCTACTTTATCTTTTTTCCAAAACTCTATGCCTCTTTGCCCAAGCATTACATTTTCATAGGTTCTTTCTAAACCGGTTTTACCAATATAATCTCCCATTACATAACCGGAGTATTTTGGATTTTTTAAAACATTGGAATCTACTTCACTTAAATAGCCCAAAATATTTCCGGCGGCATCAAAAGGATAATCCCGTACCGATCTTTCCTGCAGGTAATAACCTGGTGCAAATTTGTACAGGTTTTCACTAAGCTTGGCCATTTTTTCGTTACTCAACAATGCTTCAAAAATAGAAGGCCGGTAACTTTTGTATTTAAAAACAATATTCTCCATCCGCTTTCTAAATTCGGTGGTATCAATATTTAAAATACTGCATAGCGTGGCGGTATCGGTACCTTTTATTTTATTGGGTATTACCATCAAATCGAAGATGGTTGTATTTTGCAAAATAGATT
>JAYVUJ010000533.1:0-2211 GCA_043788035.1 Ferruginibacter sp.
ATCGGTTAGCCTTTAAATACAACTAACCCTCGCCAGTACTTTAATAAATTGCGAAGTACCTATAACAGTACGGCTAAGTATTATGCCAAGCACTTTTAAGAGTAGCTTATTAGATGCGGAATTTGCCCAATTGATAACTTCTTTTGCCGGGACACAAAAATATGCGGGCAGTTCTACAGTGTATAGTTAATTTTTATTTTATTGCACCGTAAAAGTTTTCTTCAGCAAATATTCACTGGCATTTTTACCAATGCAGATGGTGTAATCGCCTTTGTATAATTTCCAGTTGTTGGTAGCTGTATCCCACTTTTGTAAATCGCTAGCGGGTATACTTAACGCTGCAGTTGATGTGGTACCTTTTTTAATCTGTATTTTTTTAAAAGCCTTTAATTCTTTTAGTGGCATGCCTTCGCCTTGGGGGTATTCAATGTAAGCCTGCACTACCTCATCACCATCCATTTTACCAGTATTGTTAATGGCAACGGAAAAGTCTATTTTATCTGTCAGTGCATACATTGCTTTCGGCATTTTGTTCCATGCATACTTAAAAGTTGTGTAGCTTAAGCCAAAGCCAAAAGGGTATTGTACACTGCCATTAAAATAACGGTAGGTACGCCCCTTCATACTGTAGTTTTTATAGTCAGGCAAGTCGTTAAGGCTTTTGTAAAAAGTAACCGGCAAACGGCCGGATGGAGAAACCTTTCCATATAAAATATCAGCCAATGCAGTGCCGCCCTGTTCGCCGGGGTACCATGCCAGCACTATCGCATCTGCATAAGGCTCAATCGCGGCAACATCTACATTGCTGCCGGCTGTAATTACGGCTACTATTGGCTTTTTGCTTGCCGCCCGCAATTTTTGCATTAATAAGATATGCGGCCGTGGTAGGTCCAGGCTTACTTTATCTCCACCGCCAGGCGATAGGAATGCATCGCCTTCTTCGCCTTCCATTAAAGGCGTTAGCCCAATTACCACCACGGTAATATCACTGTTTTGCGATGCCCATATACCGCCAAAATGTACCGTATCTGCATTGTCGCAGCCCTGGTCATATTGCACCGCAGTTGCAGGACCAGCAGCTTTTGCAATGCCTTCTGCAATGGTAACAATATCGCCGTTAATACCATGGTAATTACCCACCATTGCTTCAACAGAAGCCGCATTGGCACCCGTTACCAGCATAGAAGGATATTTATCTTCAGGCAAGGGAAGCACACCGTCATTTTTAAGCAGCACCATGCTTTGTCGCGCCATCTGTAAGGCCAGGGCAATATGCTGTTTATTGTGTACGCTATCCGCACCATACCGGCTGTATGGGTTCAATTTATTATCATCAAAAAAGCCTAATCTAATTTGTGTGCGCAACGATCCACGTAAAGCATTATCAACATCCGTTTCATTTATCAAGCCTTTATCAATAGCATTTTGTACTTCTGTTTGCAATACGCCGCCGCACTCTAAATTAATACCGGCTTTAATGGCAGCGGTAGCCAGTTCTTCCCGGCTGGCTATTGTTTTATGCCCGCTTATTATATCATCCAATGCACCGCAATCGGTTACTATATGCCCTTTAAAGCCCCACTCATTACGCAATACATTTTGCAGCATCGTATTGCCTGTACAACAAGGTTCGCCATTGATGCGGTTGTAGGCGCACATAACAGACTCAACGCCTGCATCTACCAATTTTTTAAATGAATAGAGGTAAGTTTCCCGAAGGTCTTTTTGGCTTACAATGGCATTAAAACTATGGCGGCCAGCTTCGGGGCCGCTATGTACCGCATAGTGTTTTGCGCAGGCAGAAGTTTTAAGGTACTTACTGTTATTGCCTTGCAGCCCGGTAACATAGGCAGTGCCCATGCGGGAAGTTAAAAATGGGTCTTCACCATAGGTTTCTTGTCCGCGGCCCCAGCGGGGGTCCCTGAAAATATTGATATTGGGGCTCCAAAAACTTAGGCCCATATACCAGATGTGCCGGTTCATTTTAGCGGCTAAATTATACTTTGCCCTTGCTTCGGTAGAAACATCAGCGCCAACTTCTTTAAGCAATGCATCATTAAAAGTAGCTGCCATGCCTATTGCCTGCGGAAATATCGTTGCTTCGCCAGCCCTTGCAATGCCGTGCAACCCTTCGTTCCACCAATTATAGGGGTCAATTTTTAAGCGGGCAATGGCGGGGCTATTGTTGCCAAGCAAGGAGATTTTTTCGGG
>JAYVUJ010000534.1:0-2433 GCA_043788035.1 Ferruginibacter sp.
TTTTGAATTTGAAAGGTTTGGCTCATAACCCAGGCATCGCCTTCAAAAGTATTTTGCCCATTGCGTTTTGGGGTAAAAACAAAATGAAATATTTTTTTGCCGGCTACTACTTGTGTATCGGGCACAAAAAAATTGTAATACACATCTGCATTATCATTAAAAGGGCCGATAAAATCTTTGTCCATCACATTCACGTAATTGCCGTACATGTTTACATTCTGGTTCATTACACCCATTAATTTTGAAATGCTTTCATTTTTTATACCGATGGTTTTACTGGCTTTTATATTTTCAAAAAATTTTTTGGTGTTGCGTTGAAAGGCGTAATCGCTAACGCTTTCTAAAAGGTAGGCGGGTAAAAAAGGTTCTTTTTCGCTGGCACTGTCAATATTATCAAATACAAAAGCAAAAGGTTTTAAAATAAAATTCTTTTTTATTTTTTCTGGTTTAAAATTTTTAATGTCTACTTCTAATTTATTGTAAGCCTCGTAACCAAAGTTGGGCAGGTTATAGCGGTTGTACAATTTCTTTTTGCTCATTATCTTTTTCCACAAAAACAAACCCTTATTAAATTTGGATTTTACAATAACAGCATTGGTGGCGGCACCACGCTGCAATTGTATAATGACGCTTTTATTATTTACAGAATCTGTAACCGGCATTTTATACAACTCGTAACCTACATAACTAACTACAAGGGTGTCGGTTTTAAAATTGCTGATGTAAAAAGAAAAATTGCCTGCACTGTCAGAAGTTTTACCAATGCCCGAACGTATAAAATTTATAGAAGCATAACCCACGGGTTCTTTGGTATGGGCATCCTGTATAAGGCCGGTAAAGCTTAGTGTTTGTGCTGCACCTGCATTTGCAAAAAAAACCAGGAAAATTAAAGAGATATATCTACAAAAATTCAAAGTAATAAATGTTGAAACGTTTTAATAAATTTTCATTGGTAATATGATAGCAAAAGTAAGGGAATGGTTGGCTGGGGGCAAAGCATATACCTATTGATGTTTTGCTGTTAATGTAACAATCTGCTTTTCCAGTTCTTTTATTCTTTTTTCCAGCTCGGGCAATTTGCGGCTGGTAGCCTGGCTGCGTAAAGCAGCAGTAAATTCATATGCCGGTGAGCCGGTAACAACTTTACCTGCTCCTAATGATTTGCTTACGCCGCTTTGTGCATTAATTCTTGCGCCATCGCCAATGGTAATGTGCCCCACCACACCTGCTTGCCCGCCAATCATAACATTGTCGCCAATTTTTGTGCTGCCGCTTATGCCGCTTTGTGCTGCAATAATAGTGTTGTTACCTATTTCCGCATTGTGGCCTATCTGCAAAAGATTATCCAGTTTGGCACCTGCTTTTATTAAAGTGCTGCCTATGGTTGCCCTATCGATAGTGGTGTTTGATCCAATCTCCACATTATCTTCAATAATTACATTACCAATTTGAGGAATTTTTTTAAAACTACCATCTGCCTGTGGTGCAAAACCAAAGCCATCGCCGCCAATAATAGTGCCGGCATGTATTACCACATTTTTTCCAATAATGCAATCGTGGTAAATTTTTACGCCAGGATGAATAACGGTATTTTCTGCAAGCACCACATTATTGCCTAAATACACATTAGGGTAAATTTTTACACCATCAGCGATAATAACTTTTTCGCTTACATAACTAAAAGCGCCAATAAAAACATTGTCCCCAATTTTTGCGGTGGCATCAATATATACAGGTTGCTGTATGCCTGTAAGTTGTTGCTGTCGTATTTCCTGGTATTTATCAAGCAGTATGGCAAAAGCAGTGTAAGCGTCGGCTACTTTAATAAGGGTGGCGGCAACAGGTTGTTTTAATTCCTGAGATTCGTTTATAATAATAATGGATGCGTTTGTACTGTACAGGTATTCTTCATATTTGGGGTTAGATAAAAAAGCCAGCTGACCGGGTTGTGCATCTTCAATTTTTCCAAAAGAAAATACAGAAGTATCAGCATTGCCTTCAACTTTGCCGCCAATTATTATTGCTATTTGTTGTGCAGAAAATTGCATATTTTATTATTCAGTCTGTAAGCCGATGGTCATTTACAATTTTAAATTATTATTTCATCGTAAGTAACAAATGTAATATTTTTTAATCTTACCATTCATGTTTTGATTGATGAGTGCATTATCTACTTCACTGATGTCTTTTACCGAGCCATCTTTAAATAAAATATAAATATGTTCGTCATCAAAATTATAAGTACTGCTGGCTGCCTCGCCGGTAAATACCAGCCAACCGGCTTCATCTTCCGTAATGTTTAATGCAGCACAGGCTTCCAATGTTTTTTCTTTAAGCAAATTTTCATCAACAGGTGCTGCGAAATATTTTACTTTTAAAAGTTGTCTGTTGATAATTCCTTTACACAGGGTTGATAAAATTTTATCTTCATGG
>JAYVUJ010000535.1:0-4358 GCA_043788035.1 Ferruginibacter sp.
TGAAGTGGTATCAGCCAGCCATCCATAAATATTCCGGCTTAACGCAAATGTTGCCACCTGGCATTTTTAAAATGTAAAATTACCCGATAACACAACGGACGGAGCCAACAGCCTTGGTTTTATTTTGCTTAGAGTAAAGCCCAAAACAGGCCTTGCAGTGGGCGATGAATTTATCAACAAAGCAGCCATTTACTTCGATTATAATTTACCCGTAATTACCAACCAGCCTCCCCTGTCCCAACGGCATAACCTGTTTGTAGCAGTCAATTACTCGGCATCGCCATTGCTGCAGCGGAGCAACCTGCTGCTATCGGTATAAAAGTATTTTATTCCCGGTCTACCTTTCAAAATTTAACGCAAAATTCAAATAAATATTCATCTTTAAAAGCAATACCAAACAAGGTCAAAAGGTTAGTATATTCGGTTCTAAAAGATTGGTTTGTATCATGTTGGTTTTGATTGGCGATGTATTTGCCTACTTGGTCTTTCTGGGATTTCCCATAAGAAAATGGACCATATCCAGTCTGCCATTCAAATTTTTCTTTTATAAATTCTTTATCGTTAATCCAATTATTGCTTGCCCGTTTTATATCCTTCACCAAATCCGCAATGGAGATGGCATGGTTCAAGCCTAAAAATATATGTATATGGTCGGGCATGCCATTTATGGCAATCATTTTATGTTTATCATATTGCGTAACGACGGTAACATATTTACAAAATTCTTCTTCCCAGGCGGGTTGAATAAAATTTTTGCCTTTGCTTTACAGCAAAAATAAGGTGGATGTAAAGTTGTGTGTAGGTGTTGCTCATAACAGTACGTTATCATTATTTTTATACAAAAAAACCATAATTATGATTTACAAACAGGTTGCTCCGCTGGAGCAATGTAGCCCCATATATTTCTATAAATTAATCTCCTGGCAACTTTATATTTCAATTGCTACAATCCTATTTTTTCGTTTACTATTCGTAATATGGCAGCTTCTATAGCAATGGTATCATTTTGTATAATGTTACCCCTGGCGATAATATCATCAACAAAACTTTTATCGTTGTAACCACTTGCGTTGATGCGTACGTTCATAAACGCACCAATCACTGCACTACGGGCGCAGAGTGCGCCTACGCCTGCATCCGATACAGAATTTGGATTGCCGGTTTCGGCCATGGCCTTGATAACCGCAAGGCTCGCGTAAGCCAGTTCCATCACTTTAAAAGGAATTTCAATGGCATATTTTGTGGCTTGTTGTATGGCTTTGGTGCGCAATACTTTCTCCTGGTCAGTAGCCTTTGACAAACTAAAAGCTTCCATAATTCCATTAAATGCATTTGTATCTGCATCTACCAGTTTCAGCAATTCATTTTTGTATTGCTGCCCTTTTGCGCCCCAATTGCTAAACTCTTGCCAGCGTTCATCCCACCCTGCTTTATGGGACGATAAATTAGCGACCATCGTAGCCAGCGATATGCCTAGTGCGCCGATGTATGCGGCAATGGAGCCGCCACCGGGTGCAGGGCTTTCGCTTGCGGCCTCATCTGCAAAATCGTTCAAAGCCATGTTGATCAATTTGCTATCAGCCTTGTTAGCAAGCATGTATTCGATGATCCTTTGTTGTGGCTTGAAAGGTGACAGCTCATGTAGCCCCATAGATTTAATGGCGATCTTTATCAGCTCCTTATCGGATACCCCGATAGAGCGTTGTTGTTGTAGCAAAAAATATTTGCCTGCATCCAGCATTGCTTTTAGCGGTATTAAGCCAACTATTTCACTGCCGGTTACCCGAATGCCACGCTCGCCAGCTTTTTTGCATACTTCATCAAAGGCAACGTGCACGGGCGTTACATTAATATTAGTAAGGTTGATGGATATCTGCGCAATGCCATATTCTTCTATAAACCAGCCGATAGCTTTTACTGCTTTAAGGCTGCCGGGTATGTTTATGTTGTTGCCGTTTGCATCTTTTACCGGCTTGCCGTTTTCTTGTTTTACCCGTCCTGCTTCCCGAACATCAAACGCTACTGCGTTGGCACGGCGGGTTGATGTAGTGTTTAAATTTACATTGTAAGCCACTAAAAAATCTCGTGCGCCAATTACGGTTGCGCCACGTTTGGCATCAAAAATTGCCGGGCCAAAATCAGGTTTCCATTCTGGCAATACTATTTTTGTTGCAAAAGCTTCGTATTCTCCGGCACGGATTATAGACAAGTTGCTACGTTGTTTATTTGGCTGTGCTGCTTCGTATAAATACACCGGCAGGTTTAACTCGTCCCCTACTCTTCTGGCTAAGCGCTGCGCATACGCTACGGTTTCTTCCATGGTTATATTAGCTACCGGTATAAGCGGACAAACATCGGTAGCGCCCATGCGGGGATGTTGCCCTTTATGCTGGCTCATGTCTATTAATTCGCCTGCTTTTTTAATGGCCCTGAAAGCCGCTTCTATAACGGCTTCCGGCTCGCCTACCATTGTTACAACGGTGCGGTTGGTGGCTTTGCCCGGGTCAACGTTTAATAGCCTTACTCCTTCAACAGTTTCAATTTCAGTTGTTATCTGGTTGATGATCGCAAGGTCGTTGCCTTCGCTAAAGTTAGGTACGCACTCAATTAATTGTTGCATGGTTTTATATTTTGCAAGCTTATGTGTTATTGTAAACTGGGTGATTTTTATATGTCAAAGATGAAGAAATTTATGTACTTATTGCTCCTTGCTTTTGCCTAAAAAAGTAAGCTTATAAAAAAGTGGAAAGCGGGTTCATATTTTCTTACTCGATAAAATATCCATTGATCATTACTTTATCAATAAGGTTGGTACCGAACGAATAAGGCAAAAATGCAAGCGAAGGAATATTTTTTGTAAAGATGAGATTGGCTTTTTTTCCGATAGTTATGCTTCCTAATTCGTTGCCAAGCCCCATGGCACAAGCACCGTTTATAGTAGCTGCATTGATGGCTTCTTCCGGCAACATTTTCATTTGTATACAACCCATGGCAATAACCAAATTCATGTTGCCGCTGGGTGATGAGCCTGGGTTATAATCGCTCGCCAAAGCAATGGCGCACCCGGCATTCATAAGTTTACGTGCTGGTGGAAAGCCCATGCGCAGGAAAAAGGCTGCTGTTGGCAATAAGGTGCAAATAGTTGCTGATGCCGATGTAGAAGATGGTTGGTTGCCTAATAGATTAATATCTTCATCAGTCAGCGTTTCGAGATGATCCAGTGAAACTGCGTGTACTTTTAATCCTGCCTCAATGCCGCCAATGCTGTTAAGCTGGTTTACATGCAGCTTTGGCTGCAAGCCATAGGCCATACCTGCGTTACATACCTCTTCCATTTCCTGCGGAGAAAAAAATCCATCCTCACAAAACACATCAATATAATCGGCTAAATTTTCAGCCGCAATTACGGGCAGCATTTCGTTGATGATGCTGTCGATATAACCTTGATGATTGTTTTTAAATTGCAAAGGATAAGTGTGTGCGCCAAGGAAGGTAGCTTTGATAGACAAGCTTGATTGTTGCGTTAATTTTTTAATTACCCGTAGTATTTTTAACTCAGCTGCAACCGTTAACCCATAGCCGCTTTTAATTTCAATAGCGCCAGTACCAAGCCTGCTTACTTCTTTTAATCTTTGCCAGGCTAAGCTAAATAATTCTTCTTCGGATGCTTCGCTTAATTTTTGTGCGGAGTTTAATATGCCGCCGCCTTTTGCGGCTATTTCCGCATAACTGGCTCCCTTTATTTTATCGATAAATTCATTTTCTCTGCTGGTTGCAAATACAATGTGCGTGTGGCTATCGCACCATGCGGGTAAAACCATACGGCTATACGCATTTATAACGTGGTTGGGTAATTGCGGTACTTTTAATTCTAATTCGTACATGGCTCCGTACTCCGCAATGATGCCATCTTCAATTAATAAAAAAGCATTTTCAATGCAGGGCAGTTCAGCCATCGCTGCACCTTTAAGCAAAGTGCTTTGCGCCCGTACGTTTACCAGTTGTTGAATGTTTATTATGATGCAGGCTGATGGCATGTAGTGATATAAATTGAATGAAATTATTATTGCGACAAAAGAAGAAAATTTAGGCAGCTAACTTAAATCTTAAAACCAAAATAAATAAGAACAAGCTTTTTAAAACATCTATATGTTATTCCTTAGTACGCGGAAGCTGATAGCTGCTTTTAGATAATTCCGCTGGGATAAATACCTTTATTTTTTATTGTCTGTAAACAGCTTCTACCTCCGGGATAAAATATAAGTACCACAAATTTTTAACCGATAACCACATAGTGTATAACACCAAAACGAAAAATATAACAGCGAAAATCCGTTCTCATTTTAAACTACAACTGT
>JAYVUJ010000536.1:0-4682 GCA_043788035.1 Ferruginibacter sp.
GATGATCAACAACACAGCTATAAATGAATCTCGGAACCGCATCATGGGATTTATCTCTGGTAAAGTGATGATAACAGATTGGTTAAGCGTTACAGGAAGGGCCAACCTAGATAGATCGTTCGATAAGATATCACAACAATACTACCAGAGTACTACGCTGTGGGCCCACACTGGTGGATATTATTCTGAACAAAATGGAACAACTACACAAAAATGGTTTGACGCTATCTTGGAAGGTACCAACAAAATTACCAGCGATATAAAAGTAAATTACCATGTTGGAGGTATCTATAAAGATTCAAAATTTGACCAGATAATGAGTACTGCCGATGGTTTGAATGTTACAAATAAATTCAGCTTAAAATATGCTACTACTCCTTCTATTACTCCAAGTAGTGCGCAAGTATTGACTCATGCTGTTTTTGGGCAAGCTACTTTTTCTTTTAAAGATGCTTTTTTTATTGATGCAAGCATACGCAATGATTGGGATTCACGAATTGCATCGCCTTATACTTTCCAGTATTATTCTGTTGGAGGTTCTGCAGTAATATCAGATTTAGTAACACTTCCAAAAGCTATCTCATTCCTTAAAGCAAATATCAATTACGCTCAGGTAGGTAATGGGGGGCAATTTGGTTTGTTGAACAATAGTTATACTTATAGCCAGGGTGCCGGCGCTGGTTTCTTAAACAGGGGAACTACACGCCCTTTTCCAGACTTAAAACCTGAAATAGTTAAGAGTACAGAAATTGGTGTTGACGCTAGATTTTTAAACGACCGTTTTGCCTTTAATGCTACTATTTATAAAAGTAATTCTTTCAATCAATTATTACAGCTACCTCTTCCTCCTGCTACAGGATATGCTAACAAATATATAAATGCAGGCAATATCCAAAACAAAGGGCTGGAACTTGTTATAAGCGCTACGCCTATAAAGAACAAAGATTTCTCCTGGACTATAGCTTACAATTTTGGGCTTAACCGCAATAAAATAGTTAAGTTAGATCCCCAAATTAAAACTGCTTATTTAAGTTCAGCTTTTGGACGTTCCGCTACACCACAAGTTAGTGAAGGCGGTAGTTACGGTGATATGGTTGGGTACCAATGGGTAAAAAATGCACAAGGCCAGCATGAAGTAAATGCCAATGGCACTCCTATTACTTCTAACGGAATTGGCGGTACTACTGGAATTATAGGCAATTTTAATCCTAAAGAAACCATGGGTATGACGAATACATTTATGTACAAAGGCTTTTCTTTAAGGGTTTTAGTAGATGGCCGTATTGGTGGGGTAGTAGTAGATGGTACCGAAATGAACCTTGCGTTTAGTGGTATACCAGAAGTTACTGCAAAATACCGTGAAGGTGGGCTTAACCTGCAAGGTGTAGATACAGCGGGCAAAGCAGTAAGTACAACCATAACAGCACAGCAATTTTGGAAATCAGTTTCTTTACAAAGGTATGGCACTGCTGAATTTTTTACTTACAGCGCAACAAATTTCAGGTTGAGGGAGCTTACTTTAGGCTATGATATCCCTTTACGTTCGAGGACAATTATTAAGGCAGCGAGGATTTCTGCCATTGCCAGGAATGTATTATGGTTATACCGTGGAAAATCTATATTGGATATTCCTGGTTTAGGAAAACGCTCCATGACATTTGATCCTGACATGAGTTTAGGTAACGGTAATTTTCAGGGTATTTCTTATGGTACCTTGCCAGCTACACGTAGTTACGGCCTTAACCTACAACTTACTTTCTAAATTATTAAACACATAAGTGTATGAAACAAACAAAAAATATTTCAATAAAAAGCTTAAGCTTCCTGCTATTGTGCGGCAGTATATTGATAGCATCTTGCACCAAAAAATTTAGCGATGCTAACATAGACAAAAATAGTATTGCTACAGTTGGTGCGGCTGAGCTTCCATTCCTTTTTTCTGAGGCTTTGGATGTGGCACCTAATGCATATTATAGCTATCAAATTGCGCAAAACCTTTTCGCAGATCAATACGCTCAATATTTTGCATGCGAAGCCACCTACTTTCCTTCCGATCGTTTAACAATAAGGCAAGATTGGGTAGGCGCCGCCTTTAACCCAATGTATACCAATGTTGCACCTCAACTACAGGCCATTTTTGCAGCTTCCGACTCTACATCTGCAGAATACGCTATGGCTAATATATGGTGGGTATTTACTTTTCACAGGGTTACAGATTATTGGGGGCCAATCCCTTATTTTTCTATTGGCGTTGATGGCGTTAAGGTGCCTTACGATGCGCAGGATAAAATTTATAATGATTTTTTCAAAAGACTTACTTCGGCTACGGCTGCATTAAAAGCCCATGCTGGCGAAAACCATTTCGGTAGTTATGACCTTATTTACGGAGGTGATGTAAACAGGTGGATAAAGTTTGCTAATTCACTTCGTTTAAGGCTTGCCTTAAGGATATCTAAGGTTGATCCTGCACGTGCCAAGACGGAAGCTGAAGCCGCTGTAGCTAGTGGCGTAATGTTGAATAGCACTGCTATAACCGATCCTACTGCGCAGACATCTGGTGATGATGCATTAGTTAAAAGAAGTGCCGTAAATAATGATGGTAATGGGCTTCAATCAATGTCAGATTGGAATGAATTCAGAATGAGTGCTTCCATGGCTTCTGTATTGAATGGATACGCAGATCCTCGTTTGTCGCAATACTTTTTGCCCGCTTTGAATACCGGAAAATATTCTGGATTGCGCAACGGGCTTTCTGTAGAGCAATTAGGCCTTTCCCAAAATCTTGCTGCTAATAATTCGCATGTCGGCCAGCGTTGGTCATCATCTAATATTGTTGATAAAAATGGTAACGTAACCGGTTCTCCAAGTTCTATTTCTACGAGTCAAAATATTATGTGTACCGCAGAAAGCTATTTTAACCGTGCGGAAGGAGCTTTGCTTGGATGGACCATGGGTGGTACTGCGAAGGATTTGTATAATTCAGGCATTACAAATTCATTCATACAATGGAATGTTACCAACGCTACTGTTCAATTGGCTTACATTAATAGCATTAAAACACCAGTTGCACCAGGCGATGGCCTTAACTCACCTGCTATGACTAACATTCCGGTATTATTTGATGCCGCAAGTACAACTACACAACTTGAACAGATAGCCACTCAAAAATGGCTGGCTATTTACCCCGATGGTATGGAAGCATGGGCCGATTATAGAAGAAGCCATGTTTTAAAATTATACCCTGTTGTTAACTCTGATAATCCGGATATTTCAAACACTTCTACCCAATGGCTTAGAAGGATACCCTTCCTTACCACCGAAAAACAAAATAATGGTGCAGCCGTAACAGCTGCAATACCTTTGCTTAACGGCCCAGATAAAGTAACAACACCGCTTTGGTGGGATAAAAACTAGCCATCAATTTAATAACATAAATTATCTTATCTTAGGGATTCCATTTTTATAAATGGAATCTTTTTTAGTTAACTACACTGACCAACCTTTGTTAAAGCACTTATATGTCAGCACTTCGCAAGTATATACTTTTATTTCTTTTGATAATCCTGTTCAATAGCTGTAAAAACGATGCCCCTAAATTATTTACAAAGCTGGATGCAGGCAGCACGGGTATTGAATTTAAGAACCAATTGTTTGAAGATGATAACTTTAATGTGCTTAATTATATTTACTTCTACAATGGTGGCGGAGTTGCCATCGGCGATATTAATAACGATGGGCTGCCCGATATTTTGTTTACCGGCAACATGGTAAAGAACCGCCTGTACCTTAATAAAGGCAATTTTAAATTTGAAGACATTACAGCAAAAAGCGGCATTGCAGATAAGCAAGGCTGGTGCACCGGCGCTACCATGGCGGATGTTAATGGCGATGGAAAGATGGATATTTATATTTGCCGCTCCGCAGATGGCAAGCCTGATATGAGGAAGAATTTATTGTTCATTAATAACGGCGATTTAACCTTTACAGAAAAAGCCGAAGAATATGGCCTTGCCGATAAAGGTTACAGTACACAGGCCGTATTTTTTGATTATGATAAAGATGGTGACCTGGATATGTTCCTTATCAACCATTCTTTGCAGCAATATACCACCGGCGTTATTGCCAACCTGGCTTGGCGTACTCAAAAAAATAACTATTTTTCGTGTAAGCTTTACCGCAACGATGCTAATGAATCCCTGCATCATCCTGTATATACGGATGTATCGGTGCAAGCGGGCATTACATCTAATGTACTAACGTTTGGGCTTGGCGTTGTTGTTTCGGATATTAATAATGATGGCTGGCCGGATATTTATTCTTCTAACGATTTTAATGAGCCGGACTATTTATTTATCAATAATAAAAATGGCACTTTTACCGAAAGCTTAAAGTCTTGCATGGATCAGGTTTCTCTTTATTCAATGGGTTGCGATGCTGCTGATTTTAATAATGATGGGCTGGTAGATATCATGACATTGGATATGTTGCCTGAAGGAAACAAGGCACAAAAAATGCATAGTGGCGCCGAAAATTTTGATAAGTTCCAGATGCTTTTCAATAACGGTTTTTATTACCAGTACAGCCGCAACATGCTGCAAAAAAATAATGGTGATGGCACCTTTAGCGAGATAGGGCAGCTGGCTGGCGTATCTAATACAGACTGGAGCTGGTCTGCGCTTTTT
>JAYVUJ010000537.1:0-2607 GCA_043788035.1 Ferruginibacter sp.
GGGCTTCCATTTGCTACTCTTCAATTTGTACCCTCGCTTTAAACTTCAAAAAATAAATATGAATAAATAAAAATAATATTAGTCTACTATTTTGGTAGACTGATATTCTACGCTTATCTTTGTATCCAACACACGAACATACTCTTTCTTTTTATACATTATGAGTAGTGCATAAAATAGCCGCGTGGCCGAGTGGTTAGGTAAAAGTCTGCAAAACTTTCAACGATGGTTCGACTCCATCCGTGGCGTCAGTTTATTTCATATGGCAAGCAATCGTTAATGGGGTGGTATTTATATACTACCCTATTTTTTTGCCTTCCTGCCCACCAAATCCAGCGAACAGGCAGGGTTCTTGCACCTGCTATTTTCAATATCTTTATTAGCTCAATAATTAATTTACTTAAATAAATTTTATGGAATACAGGCAATTAGGAAATACTGATTTAAAGGTAGCACCGCTTACTTTTGGCGGTAACATTTTTGGCTGGACGGTTGATGAAGATACATCCTATGAACTGCTGGATGGCTTTACCGCAGCGGGTTTTAACCTTATAGATACGGCAGATGTGTACGCTAGGTGGAAGCCCGGTAACAGCGGAGGAGAATCTGAAACAATTATTGGCAACTGGATGAAAGAACGTGGCAACCGCAGCGATGTTATTATTGCCACTAAGGTTGGTGCAGATATGGGGCTGAGTGATACACGGCTTTCCAAAAAATATATTTTGTTAGAAGTAGAAGCGTCTTTAAAAAGGTTGCAGACAAGCTACATAGACTTATACCAAACGCATTTTGATGATGCCGGTACACCGATTGAAGAAACGCTGGAAACTTACCAGCAACTAATAAACGAGGGTAGAGTCCGTTGGATAGGTGCTTCTAATTTATCGCCGGAAAGATTAAAGGCTTCGCTTGAAATAAGTAAAAAATCGGGCTATCCATCTTACCAAACTTTTCAGCCCCCATACAATTTAATGGAGCGGGAAGTATTTGAAAAAGAACTGGAAGCTATTTGTGTATCAAATAATTTAGGCGTTATAAATTACTTTTCATTAGCCAGCGGCTTTCTTACGGGCAAGTACCGAACGGAGGCTGACTTTACTAAAAGTGCGAGAGGCGGTGGGGTGAAAAAATACCTTGATCAAAAAGGCTTGAAAGTATTGGCTGTGTTAGACAAAGTTGCCGCTGAATTAAATACCACACCGGCAAGCGTAGCAATTGCGTGGCTTATTGCCCGGCCTTCTATTACGTCGCCTATTGCGAGCGCTACAAATTTAGGGCAGTAAAAAGCATTGATAGATGCTGCTGAGCTGGGGCTTACAAAAGAAGGTATTGATTTGCTGGATGCTGCGAGTGCATGGCAATAAGCCCCTTTATATTTTTTAAAGTTTACGCCTTTTAAAAAGGTGTAAACTTTAAGTGGATATCCTGATGTTGCCGTTACGGGTCAGACGAGGACGTTAGGCTGGGTACTAAAGCATTCTTGGTTTGTAAACAGTTTTTTTTATTATCGCTTAAAATTAATAGTTATGGCTGAAAGTGAATAGGCTCCAAATTGAAGCGACAGGGACAGCAACGGAAATCCTTTTTTGTAAGGCTGCCCGCAAAAAAGATTGAAGTGAATAGCCCGCCCGAAGGGGCGCACCGATTAGTTATAAGTTATGAGTTTTGTGCGTTAGAGCTTACTAATACTTGAAATAAGTGAGCGAATGAAAAGGCGCACAAACTGAGTTACAATCTCTCGATATTTGTTATTTTTATCTGGGTATCAAACGCATCTCCGTGGCTGGGGGTATTTTGTATTTTTCGTATTACCTCCATTCCGTTAACTACTGTGCCAAAAGCTGCAAACCCTTGCCCATTAGCATTTGTACTTGCATTGTTATCGAATTGTGGCTGGTCGCCTATACAAATAAAAAATTCTGTGCTGGCAGTTCCGGGTGTTGTCCTGGCTAACGAAATAGTACCATCAACATGCAATAAGCCTGACAGCTTTGTAGGCTCATGCACAATTCCTGGTAACTGGCTTAATTTGATAGGATCTGTTTTGTAGATGCCTCCTTGTATAAGCCCGGCATTATTTTCTGGCGGTACATTTTCGTTTGTCTGCACCCTGTAAAAACTACTATTTTTGTAAAAGCCAGTATCCACATAAGATAAAAATGCAGCCACTGTTTTAGGCGCTTTGCCGGGAAAAAGTTCCACCTCAACATCGCCATAAGTGGTGGTAATTTGCACATGTGGATTGTTATATTTGGAGTGGCTGCAGGCAAATAAAATTATAGAAAAGACTAGCCAATAATATTTTTTCATAAGGTTGTTGATAATTATTTTTAAAATTTTACAGTATTGTGCCATACTATACTTTAGTGCCCAAGGTAACCATTGTAATATGCTTTGTCAAGAACTGTTCCCCATCAGTAAATCTTATACCGGATGTAGCTATTTCCTGAAGCTATCTTACGTAAATTTTTACGTTGGGATGGTTAGTATAAACCTGTTATAATTAGTACCATAAATTCCCCACAGGCGGGTAATTTTTAGCCATAAAAAACATAGCCTGGCATTGATTTTCAACAGTTTGCTTCTGGCATTATTTTAGTTTTA
>JAYVUJ010000538.1:0-3970 GCA_043788035.1 Ferruginibacter sp.
GCTTTTTGGCAACCCAGACATATTATTACTGGATGAGCCTACCAATAACCTGGATGTGGAAACCATCGCCTGGCTGGAAAACTTTTTGGCGGATTACCAGAATATTGTACTGGTTGTGAGCCATGACCGTCACTTTTTAGATGCGGTTTGTACGCATGTGGCGGATGTAGATAAGCAAAAGATTAAGATTTATACGGGCAACTATTCTTTCTGGTACGAAAGTTCTCAATTAGCGTCTCGCCAGGCATCTGATAAAAATAAAAAGCAAGAGGAAAAGAAGAAAGACCTTTTGGAATTTATTGCCCGCTTTAGTGCAAATGCTTCTAAAAGTAAGCAGGCCACCAGCCGTAAAAAGGCACTGGATAAATTGGTTTTTGAAGATATTACCCCAAGTAGCAGAAAATATCCCGGCATTATATTTAAGCCAGAAAGGGAAGTAGGCAACCAGATACTAAACGTTGAAAAATTATCTAAATCTGTAGATGGAAGGGTATTGTTCAGCAATATTACTTTTGATATCAACAAAGGACAAAAAATTGCATTCTTAAGCCGTGACCATGTGGCGCTGACCGCCTTTTTTGAAATCATCAACGGCAAAATGCAGTCTGATTATGGCAAGTATGAGTGGGGTACAACTATTACCCCGGCTTATTTGCCCAATGATAATACCGAATTTTTTTACGGAAAAGAAAACCTGATTGATTGGTTGCGCCAATTTGTGCCCCCTAACACAAAAGATGTCGATGAAGATTTTATCCGTGGGTTTTTAGGCAAGATGTTATTTAGTGGAGATGAAATTTTAAAACAGATAAATGTTTTGAGCGGTGGAGAAAAAGTACGTTGCATGGTAAGTAAGATGATGCTGCAAAACCCCAACCTGGTTGTTTTGGATGAACCAACCAATCACCTTGATTTGGAAAGTATTACCGCTTTTAATGATGGGATGCTAAATTTTCCGGGAGTAGTAATGATGACCACGCATGATCACCAATTTATGGGTACGGTTGCCAACAGGATTATAGAAATTACGCCTAAGGGAATGATTGATCGTTTAATGACCTACGATGAATATTTGGCAGATGACCGGATAAAGGCATTGAAAGAAGAAATGTATAGTTAACAAGCAACCTGCTTAAATAGGCAGTTACAATAACATTAACAAGGTTCTGTACTGTAAAGGCGGAACTTTGTTTTTATATCGATTTACAATTATTCTACTGCATCATTTATGAAAGAGAGCATATTGGCATTTATAGATTTTTTTTACCCACCGTTTAAGAAAGTTATGCCTTTACAAACCTTTAGGTATGCTACTTGTGGTGCAAGCACTGTTACATTGGGGTTTGTAGTTTTTGTATTTTGTTATAAATATATATTTAAGCAACCGGAGTTTAGTATTGGCTTTTATGCAATTAAAAGCCATAATGCAGCGCTATTTATATCTTTTTGTGTCACTTTCGGGTATGGCTTTTTATTGAATAAATACCTTGTTTTTACAATGTCTAACCTTAGGGGGCATATACAGCTCTTCAGGTATTTTCTTTCAGTAATAATTAACCTGTGCATTAATTATGTGTTGCTTAAAATTTTTGTAGAAATTTTTTACCTTGATGCAATTTTGTCACAAATAATCACCACTATCATCGTTATTGGCGTTAGTTATGTTACCCAAAGCTATTTTACTTTTAAGGTAAAAAAAACGCCGGATGCACACGTTTTGTAAACAATTTGCTAATAAGCTATTTTGATAATGTGCTAACTCATCCAAAACATACTAGCTATATCGGTTAGTTGGAGATTGCTGTTCGATAGCGATTTAGTACATTAATTAATTAAAATGTTACAAAGTGCCTATACGCTAGTTGGCAACGTATTAATGCTCACAAAACATAACAGCTATCTAATTATTTAGCAGAAACTGGCTATTTTATTAGTAAACCAGCACATTAGCAAATTAGCTAATTAAATAAGGCCTGCCATTTTTTCACTAAAATCCTTATGGCACAATCATTGAATAAATACAATGAACAAAAAAACAATCAATCATGGGTAAAATCATAGGTATAGATTTAGGCACTACAAATAGTTGCGTATCTGTTATGGAAGGCAACGAACCAGTAGTAATTGCGAACGATGAAGGGCGCCGTACCACTCCTTCTATAGTTGCTTTTCTTAAAAATGGCGAACGTAAAGTAGGAGACCCTGCAAAACGTCAGGCCATTACCAATCCGCAAAATACTATCATGAGTGTGAAGCGGTTTATGGGCCACAAATGGAACGAAGTAACAGGCGATGTAAGCCATAGCAGCTACAAAGTTGTAAAAGGTGACAATGATACAGTTCGTATAGACATAGATGGCAGGTTATATACACCACAGGAAATCAGTGCAATGATCCTTCAAAAAATGAAGAAAACAGCCGAAGATTACCTGGGGTCTGAAGTTACAGAAGCAGTTATTACAGTACCAGCCTATTTTAACGATGCACAGCGCCAGGCAACTAAAGAAGCCGGTGAAATTGCAGGCTTAAACGTTCGCAGGATTATTAACGAACCTACCGCTGCAGCCTTGGCCTATGGCTTAGATAAGAAAAACGTGGACCAGAAAATTGCCGTGTTCGATTTAGGCGGTGGTACATTTGATATTAGCATATTGGAATTAGGTGAAGGCGTTTTTGAAGTAAAAAGCACTAATGGCGATACACATTTAGGTGGTGATGATTTTGATAAAGTAATAATGGATTGGCTGGCTGAAGAATTTAAAAAAGATGAAGCCATCGATTTACGTAAAGACCCTATGGCATGGCAGCGTTTAAAAGAAGCGGCAGAAAAAGCAAAGGTTGAATTATCTTCTTCTTCAGAAACTGAAATTAACCTTCCTTATGTAACTGCTGTTGACGGCGTACCTAAGCATTTGGTTAAGAAGTTTACCCGTGCACATTTTGAAAAATTAGCAGATACATTGTTTGAAAGATGCTTAAAACCTTGTGAGCTTGCTTTGAAAGATGCAGGGTTATCTATCAATGATATTAATGAAGTTATTTTAGTAGGAGGTAGCACACGCATACCAAAAGTGCAGGAGATAGTTGAAAAGTTTTTCGGTAAAAAAGTCAACAGAAGCGTTAACCCTGATGAAGTTGTCGCCATCGGTGCATCTATCCAGGGCGGCGTTTTAAGTGGTGATATTAAAGATGTATTGTTATTGGATGTTACTCCGCTGAGCTTAGGTATTGAAACAATGGGCGGCGTTATGACAAGGCTTATTGAAAGCAACACCACTATCCCAACTAAAAAATCAGAAACCTTCAGTACTGCCAGCGATAACCAACCAGGCGTTGAAATTCATGTTTTACAGGGAGAAAGACCTTTAGCTAACCAAAATAAAAGTTTGGGTAAATTCAACCTTACCGATATCCCACCGGCTCCACGTGGCGTACCACAGGTAGAAGTTACTTTTGATATTGATGCCAATGGCATACTTCACGTAACTGCTAAAGATAAAGGCACAGGCAAAAGCCATAACATTCGCATTGAAGCTGGCAGCGGCTTAAGCAAGGAAGAAATTGAAAAGATGAAGAATGAAGCAAAAGCTAACGAAACTTCTGATAAAGCGGAAAAAGAAAAGATAGAAAAAATTAACCAGGCAGATAGCTTAATATTCCAGACAGAAAAACAACTGAAGGAATATGGCGATAAGATTAGTGCCGATAAAAAAGGTCCTATTGAAACTGCTTTGGCTAAATTAAAAGAAGCACATAAAACGCAGGACTTATCACAAATTGATACTGCCGTAGCTGAAATGAATGCAGCATGGACAGTAGCAAGCGAAGAAATGTACAAGGCCACGCAAGATGGTGCAGGCGCCCAACAGCCACAAGGCGATGCTGGTGCGCATCAACCAAACGGTGATGGTGGTGCTAACGCGGAAAACGTTACAGATGCAGAGTTTGAAGAAGTAAAGTAAGTTTTATA
>JAYVUJ010000539.1:0-4773 GCA_043788035.1 Ferruginibacter sp.
TCAAAGAAAGGGAAAAAGAGGTTGATTTTTATATATTTTTTATTTAACAACCATAAATTAATGCCTTATAAAAAAAGGATGCCCGGAAATTATTTTTATAAGCAGTCTACACATCAGTCCACTTTAAACGCCAGCCGCTTTTTTAAAGATTCTACTACATTAAAAATAATGGGGCACATAGCGTAATACATCAGTGTGCCAAAAAGCCTGGTTGTAAAATTATCCTTGTGCAGGTGTGGAAATTCCCGGCATTCGGTAAACCGGTTTTCATAAATAGTGCATTTGCTATCTGCTAAAAAATGGCATGGTATAGTGTTGATGATCATTTGCCCTTGTTCACTTGTTTCTATAAATTTTTCTTTCACAAATGCCAGCGGCTCCTTAAGGTAGGCTGATAATGACTGAGCTTCTGCAGGCGTAACATTGATCATTAATGATTTACAGCAATTACCACACTGCCTACAATCTATCCTTGGAGTAATATCGTCGTTTATTTCATGTACCAGTACGTCAATTGCGGCACCATCCTGCCGTTTTAAAAACAGGCGCAGCGCATCATTCTCGCCTTCCTTTTCAGCGGCAATAACGGCTATTGTTGCAAGATGTGTAATTAATTGAGGCAGTGTGGTATTTTTGAGCGAAAGTAACCGCTTATTTCTTTCTGCAAAAATTTTAGTGGAAACACCTCCCATTTTATTGTTTCAACCAAAAACGTTTGCAGGTTATTGTCAACAATATTGCTTCGATAAAAGGATAACGTTTGATTAAGGAGTTTTTTTGTTGCCCCAGCCGGTACATAGCCAGATTGAGCTTCATAGGCGTCGCACTTTTTTACTTCGGTTTTTCAGGCATCATTTACCACAATATCCGTAATACAGCAAATGCCCCACCTAGGTTAATCAATTTATAAATTGTTATCAGGACCTTAAGGTATAATATTGCCCGCATCATTTCAAATAGTAAAACCGTTTATGCACAGCTGTTTAAAACAGTGCCGCTTATCTCTAATTTGGTTTACTTATATTTGCTTCATCTTGAATTTACTAAAATTATTAGTAGCTTGCAGCCCTGAAATATGTTTATTCCCAATTGTGCGTTATCAAGCAATTAATCAGCTTTATCAAAAGATGAAGCGTTGCCGGGCGTACAAAAAAGAAAAACAATATCAGCTAATGGAAAATCCAATATCAGTACCACAAATAAAATAAGCATGGCAGAAAGAGAAAAAATAGCGGCAGATTATAACGAAGACTCAATAAGGAGCCTGGATTGGAAAGAGCATATTCGACTGCGCCCAGGCATGTACATCGGCAAATTAGGCGATGGCAGCAGTGCCGATGATGGCATATACGTTTTAATAAAGGAAGTAATTGATAACTGTATCGATGAGCATACCATGGGCTACGGCAAGCATGTAGATGTAACTATTGATGAAAAGACAAACATCATTACGGTAAGGGATTTTGGACGGGGCATACCGCTGGGCAAAGTGGTGGATGTGGTAAGTAAAATAAATACCGGCGCTAAGTACGATAGCAAAGCCTTTCAAAAAAGTGTAGGCTTAAATGGCGTAGGTACAAAAGCAGTAAATGCATTGAGCCATTACTTTAAAGTAACCGCCTTTAGGGAAGGCAAAGAAAAAACGGCTGAATTTGAAAGAGGCGTGCTCATTAAAGAGCATAAAGAAACAACCAGCAAAGAAGAAAACGGCACATTCGTATCTTTTATACCCGATGAAACGATTTTTACCAAGTTTCATTTTGAGCAGGATTATTTAGACAACCAGTTTTGGAACTATTGCTACCTGAACGCCGGGCTGATAATGAATTTGAATGGCAAAAAGTACATGAGTAAAAATGGTCTGTTGGATTTGTTGAAACGCAAGACCAATGAAGATGAGCTACGTTATCCGATAATACATTTAAAAGGAGAAGATATTGAATTAGCGCTTAGTCATGGTGGTGCCTACGGCGAAGAGTATTATAGTTTTGTAAACGGCCAGTTTACCACGCAAGGCGGTACTCACTTAGCTGCTTTCAGGGAAGGCTATGTAAAAACCATCCGTGACTTTTATAAAAAAGATTACGATGCATCGGATATCCGTGGAAGCATTTGCGCAGCCATATCAATTAGGGTGCAGGAGCCGGTATTTGAAAGCCAGACAAAAACAAAGCTAGGCTCGCAAACCGTATACGAAGGCGGCCCAAGCATGAAGAATTTTTTAGCCGAATTTTTAGGCAAGGAACTCAACAACTTTTTACACCGTAATGCCCCTACTGCAGAAGCCTTAAAAAAGCGCATTGAACAAAACGAACGGGAACGTAAAGAGTTATCCGGCATCCGCAAGCTGGCGAACGAACGGGCAAAAAAAGCCAACCTGCATAATAAAAAACTACGGGATTGCAAGTTCCATTACAACGATGAGGCCGTTGGCAAAGACAAGGACAACATCTTGGAAAAACAAAAAGAAAGCACCATATTTATAACCGAAGGCGATAGTGCCAGCGGCAGCATTACAAAAGCAAGGAACGTAAACACCCAGGCGGTATTTAGCTTACGCGGAAAGCCCTTAAACTGCTTTGGGCTAACAAAAAAAGTGGTGTATGAAAATGAGGAATTCAATTTATTGCAGCATGCTTTAAATATAGAAGAAGGCTACGAAACATTGCGCTACAACAATATTGTATTTGCAACAGATGCGGATGTAGATGGCTTGCATATCCGTTTATTGTTAATGACTTTTTTCCTTCAATTTTTTCCAGACCTGGTAAAAAATGGGCATGTGTATATTTTAGAAACACCGCTATTTAGGGTACGTAATAAGCAGGAAACTATTTACTGTTATGATGAGAGTGAAAAACAAGCAGCCATAAAAAAGCTAGGCAGCAAGCCAGAAATAACCCGCTTTAAAGGTCTCGGTGAAATTAGCCCCGAAGAATTTGCCCGTTTTATAAACCGCGACATGAAGCTGCAACCCGTAATGATGCTGCCTGACACGCATATACAACAATTGCTGGAGTATTACATGGGCAAAAATACACCTACTAGGCAGGAGTTTATTATTGATAACTTGCAATTAGAAGTTGATTTGGTGGAAGAGGGGAAGCAGGTTTTGGAAGCGTGATTAACGAATTAAGAATTAAAGGTTGAAAATTAAGAATTAAGAATTCATTCTGTCCGTAATATTGTACCCTAATACTAACTTCTTTAATTAGGAAAGGTTTGTATAAAAAATTGAAAACGTCATGGCAAAAAATAATATTATTGTTGACAAATCATATAAGTTTGGATTACGCATAGTTATGCTCTATATGTTCCTAAAAAAAATAAAGTTAAGCGAGAATTATTGGTTCAACTCTTAAAAAGTGGTACTTCCGTAGGTGCAAATATTGAAGAAGCGGTAGGTGGACAATCAGTAGCAGATTTTGTACATAAAACTGGTATTGCTTAAAAGGAGGCCCGTGAGGTTCATTATTGGTTGCGCATA
The DNA here is from genome assembly GCA_043788035.1 of Ferruginibacter sp. GTDB lineage: Bacteria > Bacteroidota > Bacteroidia > Chitinophagales > Chitinophagaceae > Ferruginibacter. Next base: position 3,488 of record JAYVUJ010000539.1, read on the forward strand.
GTACGGGATAGTAGCCTGTAGGAAAGAAAATTGGCAAATTCATTTATAAAAGATGCTGATAAACTAAAAAAAATACTGCCCTCCATTATTAAAACAACAAAAGAAAAAAGTAATATGGGTAAATAGCATGATTATTTTACATTCATATCAAAATAACAAAAGGAGAATAAAGCACGACTTGAATGAATTCTTAATTCCTAATTTTTAATTATAGTATGACGCATATAGTTTTTAATGAAGCCGATGTAAAGGTTTTACAACAAGTTTTAGAATTAGATGAAAGCCTCTCTGGCAACATCGTTTTAATAAAAGATGACTATGCAGTAGGTCCGATAAATAACATTTACATTGGCGAAGGCATTGAAGCCCGAAAACAATGGTGGCGGGATGTATTGGCTGGTGGTGACTATAAAGGTAAAGTAGATAACGGTGAAGTAGATGATTATAAAACGGTGGCAGAACTTGTAGGCACTATGCGCCGCAACGAATCAGAAACCATCTGGATATGGGCTGCGCAAAATAAGCATGATGTTAGTGGCTATTATTGGCTGCTGAAATACCTGCAGGAGTTTCAAGGCAGGCTATTTATTTTGTACCTGAACAACCTGCCTTTTATCAACGAAAAGGGAAATATTTTTTACCCTAACTCTTTGCACGAAATACAACCTAAAGAATTTTTAAAAGCTAAAAAATTAGCCCGGGAAATTACCCTTAGCGAGTTTGAAGTAGACCCCGATGAATGGACAAAATTATGTACCGAAAATAAAGGCATCCGTTTGCTGGAAGGTGGCAAAAAACTAGGGCAGGAAAACTATGATTTTTACGATACCGAGCTAAAGAAATTTGTTACCCCGGATTGGCAGAAGGCATCTAAAATTATAAACCAGTACATAAGCAAAGCAAAGCATACAACTGGCGATGCTTATTTATTATGGCGCTTAAAAGTAATGCTGGCGCAAGATATGTTTGATGTGCAAGGCAAAGTAGCCAACATGAAAGAGTTTGAAATAAAAACTAAAGCTTAAATACTATGAACATAAAAGCTATCCATCATGTAGCCATACTAACCGATGATTACCAACGCAGCAAAACATTTTATACCCATGTTTTAGGTTTTACAATTTTGGCTGAAACCTATAGGGAAGACCGAAAATCATATAAGCTCGACCTCAGCATAAACGGACAGTACCAGATTGAGCTTTTCTCTTTTCCTGAGTTTAAAGAACGGGCTTCATTTCCCGAACAAAAAGGCTTGCGGCATCTGGCTTTTGCGGTAGAGGATATTG
>JAYVUJ010000540.1:0-4192 GCA_043788035.1 Ferruginibacter sp.
AGCCAACATGTAAAAGTAGGCAAGCAAGTATGCCAAACCTGCCATGGCCCAATACAGGAAATGCCACAGGTTTATCAGTATGCTGAGTTAAGCATGGGCTGGTGCATTAATTGCCACAGGGAAAGCAAGGTTAACTTTTACAATAAAGAATCTGGCGAAGGCAACAAATTTTATAGCATCTACGAAAAATTTCATCAAGATATTAAAGACAAAAAATTGGACAGCGTAACCGTAGAAAAAATTGGCGGTACAGAATGTCAAAAATGCCATTATTAAACTAAATAGCTAACTCGGTAATTAGCTGGTGTGCTATACAAGGGGACAGCGGGCAGTTTTAGTATTTTAATCAACAGCATTAACAATTTATAAAAATTAGCAAATTAGCATCTAACTAATTAGCACATTTTAATAAGATATGAGCAATAAAAAGTACTGGCAAAGTTTTGGAGAATTAAACGAATCAGAAGCTTATAAAAAATCAGCAAAAGACGAGTTTCAGGAAGATCTGCTACCATTGGCAGACCTTGATGATGGATTACTAAATGCCAAAACTCCCCGCAGGGATTTTCTTAAATATTTGGGTTTTAGCACTGCCGCCGCTACAATTGCAGCTAGCTGCGAAATGCCGGTACGTAAAGCTGTCCCTTATCTTCATAAGCCAGATGACCTTATACCAGGTATTGCAAATTATTATGCATCTACCTATGTTAACGAAGGAGATATTACACCAGTAATTGTTAAGCAAAGAGATGGGCGCCCAATTAAGATAGAAGGCAATGAAGCATCTACAATAACAAACGGTGGTACAAGTGCTCAAGTACAGGCATCAGTTTTAGATCTATATGATACTACCAGGTTACGCTACCCAATGCAGAGCGATGGTAAAGATTTTAAAGAAGTAACCTCTTTTGATGCTTTCGATAAATTAATCGCAGGCGCAATGGGCACAACTGGAGGCAAGCCAACTGTGTTGTTAACTTCTACCATTACCTCGCCTACCACTGTACAAATTATTACTGAATTTTTAGCTAAGAACCCCGCTGGTAGCCGCCACGTACAATACGATGCTATTAGTTATAGCGGCATGATATTGGCAAACCAGGCTACATACGGCAAAAAGGCAATCCCTTCTTATCATTTTGATAATGCTAAAGTAATTGTGAGCCTTGATGCAGATTTTTTAGGCACTTGGTTAAGTCCGGTTGAATTTACCGCACAATACACAAAGAACAGAAAAATAAATGGTGAAAAGCCTGAAATGAGCCGCCACATTCAGTTTGAAGGTGCATTTAGCCTAACAGGCAGCAATGCAGATGACCGTTTTTTACACAAACCATCAGAAACTGGCGCGGTAGCTTTAGCAATTTTATCAAAATTAGGCGGTGCAGTTACAGCCCCGGCTTTAGCAGATGCAAACCTTAATAAAGGGATAGATAAAGCAGTTGCTGCTTTAAATGCCAACAAAGGCGCAGGTTTAGTAGTTAGCGGAAGCAATGACGCAAACATACAAATTGTAGTAAATGCCATCAATGAAATTATAGGTGCCAATGGCAAAACCATTAATTGGGCTATCACTTCAAACTACCGCCAGGGCGTAGATGCGGATATAGTGAAATTGGTTGATGAAATGACCGCAGGAAGTATTGGCGCATTATTAGTATACGAAACAAACCCTGCGTATACTTATTATGATAGCAAGAAATTTTCTGACGGCATAAAGAAAGTACCGGTAACAGTTTCTTTTAACGGAACAATGAATGAAACTGCGGAGTTGTGTAAATTCAGCATCCCGGCTAATCATTGGTTAGAAAGCTGGGGAGATACCGAAGCAAAAACTGGTTATATCAGTTTATTGCAGCCAACTGTTAATCCATTATTCAAAACAAGGGCTTTTGAAACATCTTTATTAAAATGGAGCGGCAACCCGTCAGATTACGAAACCTACTTTAAAACATATTGGGTTGGCAAATTAGGTTCTCCTGATGCGTACGAAAAGGGATTGCAGCAAGGGTTGATACAACCAGCAGCCCCGGCTGTTGCAGGTGCTACCTTCAGCAATACACCTTTGGCAGATGCCGCTGCTAAGCTTGCTGGCATAAAGGGAAAAAGTGCTTACGAAGTAGTTATCTATCAAAAAATATCAATTGGTAGTGGCAAGCAAGCCAATAATCCATGGTTGCAGGAAACACCAGATCCTATATCAAAAGTAACTTGGGATAACTATGCGATTATGAGCCCCGCTTTAGCTAAAACTATTTTAGGGTTAGATATTATTGGCAGCCAGCACCAGGGCGATGGCTATGAGGTACATCCTGAAAAGCCTACTGTTAAAGTAACTGTCAATGGTAAATCGTTAGAGTTGCCAGTTTTAATACTTCCAGGCATACACCCAAATGTTATTGCGGTGGCTTTAGGTTACGGAAGGCAAAGTGCCAATAAAGACAGGACGATAGAGTATATCGGAAGGTCTGCAACAGGTGCCGGTTTTAATGCTTATCCTTTTGTAACGTATGATGGTACTGGTTTTGTTTATTCAGCTGCTGTAGATATTGTTAAAACGGGCAACACTTACCCATTAGGACAAACGCAGGTACATGGTTCTTCAGAAAGTCGCCCGGTTGTTTACGAAACGAGCTTAGCGCAGTTTATTGCTGACCCCGAAAGAGTGTTGGAAGAACCGAGGGAAGAAAGAAAAAAACTAATTCCTTTTGGAGGAAAAGATTATGAAAAAGATGCCACCATTTATGGTCAGTTTGATAGGCCAGGCATTAAATGGGGTATGAGCATTGATTTGAATACTTGCACGGGATGTAGCGCCTGCGTAGTAGCTTGTACTGCTGAAAATAATGTTAGTGTAGTTGGAAAAACACAGGTAATGAAAGCGCATGAAATGCATTGGCTGCGTATCGACAGGTATTTTACCGGCGATATGAACAATCCAGATGTGGTTTTTCAACCGATGTTATGCCAGCATTGCGATAATGCACCTTGCGAAAACGTTTGTCCGGTTGCGGCCACAAACCATAGCAGCGAAGGCTTAAACCAAATGACCTATAACCGTTGTATCGGTACAAGGTATTGCGCTAATAACTGCCCGTTCAAAGTGCGTCGTTTTAACTGGCTAGATTTTAACGGTGCCGATAGTTTCCCTAACAATCAAATGCCTTTAATTGGTACAGATTTAAACGAAGTAACTGTACAAATGAATGATGATTTAACAAGGATGGTTTTAAATCCTGATGTTACAGTCCGTTCAAGAGGCGTTATTGAAAAATGTTCTTTCTGTGTACAACGTTTGCAGGATAGTAAACTAGTTGCAAAAAAAGCAGAAGACCCATCATTGGTACGCAATGTTAAAGTTGCTTGTGCGCAGGCTTGCCCGGGTGGTTGTATTACTTTCGGAAACGTTAACGATAAAGAGAGTGAAGTAGCAATAGCCCGTACTGATAAAAACAGGATGTTTTATGTGTTAGACCAGCTGCACGTTTTGCCTAATGTAAGCTACATGGCTAAAATTAAAAATTCAGACAGGCACGTAACTAACGAATCTAAAGAAGCAGGTGCTCCTGTTGAAGGAGCAATAAAAGAAGTTGAGCATGCTTAACTTAAACAGGCTGTTATAAGTAATGGTACAAAGAAGGATTCAACGTAATCTCCTACATTTCCAATTGGAAATATGGGCAAAAAAATAAAAAAGCTGATAGCTATTGTTGCTAAAAGTTAAAGCCTACAGATATATGTCATTATTAAAGTACGAATCGCAGATCAGGGAACCGCTTGTAGATGGTAACAAAAATTACCATCAGGTAACAGAAGATATTATAAGCCCCATTGAAATGAAACCGACCCGTTTATGGTATATCGGTTTTTATATCAGTGTTGCGCTGCTGTTATTTGGCGTCTATAGTATTTATCGTGAGGTAACTTATGGCGTTGGCCAGTGGAACCTTAACAAAACCATCGGCTGGGGTTGGGATATTACCAACTTTGTGTGGTGGGTAGGGATTGGCCATGCTGGTACATTGATTTCTGCGATATTATTATTGTTCCGCCAGGGTTGGAGAACGGGCGTAAACCGTGCTGCGGAAGCAATGACCATTTTTGCGGTAATGTGTGCGGGCCAGTTTCCAATATGGCATATGGGCCGTGTTTGGTTAGCATTCTTTATTATGCCCTATCCAAATACAAGAGG
>JAYVUJ010000541.1:0-2226 GCA_043788035.1 Ferruginibacter sp.
ACTGGTGTGCTCGCTACAACTTTACAAGGCCGAAATGCTGCAAATGGCGGACTGTCATATTACTATCCGGGCAATGTTAGCTCTGCCGCCGCTGTTGCTATAGCAGCCAATGCAACTGCTGGCCCTGGTGGCGAAACCGTTTATCAGGATGGAAATATTTTTAAAGGTGCAACTGCAGATGGAAAGGCAAACAGCACTATTTTACCTGCTCAAAATTATTACAAAGGCTTTACTAACGTAGATGAGCAGTTTGTTTACAGTTCCAATTTTGTTAAGCTTCGCGAAGTAAAAATCGGCTATACTTTGCCCTTAAAATTCATCCAGCATATCGGTATGCAGAGTGCTACTGTTTCTGTAGTAGCCCGTAATTTATGGATCATCCATAAAGCGGTGCCAAACATAGACCCTGAAACCGCTTTTACTAGCGGCAACGCTCAGGGGCTTGAAGATTTAACCCTACCAACAGTACGAAACATCGGCATTAATATTAACCTTAAATTTTAATTATCATGAAGTTCAAATATATTTCTTTATCATTTTTAACACTTGTTTTAGTAGCATTCTCCTCTTGCAAAAAAACACTTGAAAATATAAATGCAAACCCTAACGCCGCGCAAGTGGCCCAACCCGATTATTTATTGACCGGCGCAATTAAAACAACTGCAGATACTTATTGGGGCACCATAAATAATATGAACAGCAGCTTGTTATTTACTCAGCAATGGGCGAAAATACAATACACAGACCCGGACCGATATATATTTACCAATGCTGATTTTCAAGAGTTGTGGACGGTTGGATTTTCTAAAAGCATTGTTAATTTAAACCAGATAATAAAGTTGGGCGAGCAGCAGGATAACCCTAATTATAAAGGGGTGGCGCTTGTTTTACGGTCGTGGGTATTTCAATTGCTTACAGATAATTATGGTGATATCCCTTACACTCAATCTGCAAAAATTAATGACTTTTTAACACCGGTATACGATGCACAAAAAGTTGTGTACGAAGGTTTGCTTAATGACCTTAAGGATGCCCAGGCTTTATTATCGCCCACGGGCAAACCAATTTTGGGCGATGTGCTTTATAACAATAACATCACGCTATGGAAAGAATTTACCAACTCTCTTCGCCTGCGTATTGCTTTGCGCATAGCCGATAGAGAACCTGAAGTATCTAAACAAGTACTGGCAGATATTTCTACAGAAGGTGGCTCGTTTATTAGCAGCAACAGTGAAACTGCACAACTAGTTTATTTAAGTTCACCTAACCAAAACCCGGTAAGTAATTTATTTGATACTCGTGATGATTATAGGATAAGCAAGGCTGTTACTGATAAATTAATAGCATTGAGTGACCCAAGGCTATCTATTTATGCAGCAAAAACACAGGAACCTACGGCGCAAATTTATGTAGGCATACCTAATGGATTATTGGTGGGCGATGCAAGTAACCTTGGCTTTTCAAAAACATCAAAGCCCGGCACTTATTTTACAGCGCCGGCTGCCCCGGCGGTTATTATTAGTTATGCGGAAGTTTTATTTGCCCGTGCAGAAGCAGCGGCAAGAAGCTTAACTACAGAAAATGCAGCAACCCTTTATGCGCAGGCAATTACTGCATCTTTAAAACAATACGGTATTGCCGATGCTGCCATTGCAACTTACCTGGCGCAGCCTGAAGTGCAATATGATGTCAGCAATTTTAAAAAATCAATAGGTAATCAAAAATGGATAGCCTTGTTTGGGCAAGGGCTGGAAGCGTTTGCAGAGTGGCGCCGGTTAGATTATCCGCAGTTGCAGCCTGCTGTTGCGGGCGTATTAAACGGGCAGTTGCCATTGCGGTTTCTTTATCCCGGAACGGAACAATCTTTAAACGGACAAAATTATAAAGTAGCGGTTGCATCACAAGGGGCAGACGTTTTAACAACAAGGCTTTGGTTTGATGTAAACTAAAAATAATTATGATAATAAGATCGATTTTTTTGAATAAATACGCAAGCATATTGTACGCAGCAAGTATTGCTTTAACGGCTTTACATTGTAGCGTAAAAAAGCCGGTATTAAAATCGGGTATTTGGCAGGCTGCCATAGAAAGGCCTGACGGGCAGCAGATAGTTTTTAATTTTGAAACAAAAGATAGTGCAGGCAAAACAGTATTATATGTTATTAATGGCAGCGAACGTTTGCTTGTTGATAGTATTGTTTTAAAAGATGATTCAGTATTTATTGA
>JAYVUJ010000542.1:0-2157 GCA_043788035.1 Ferruginibacter sp.
GATTGGCGCACTTTTTTATCGATTATCCTTATAATAGCATTGCTTGGCACCTGGGGTTATATTATTTACGACAAGAACAAGACCAAAGAAGTTATACAACAAAAAGACACCCAGTACACAGCGGTAGTTACTGAAAAAGATACGCTGCAAAGCTTGCTGGATGAGGCTACGAACCGCTATGATGCATTGAAGACAACCAATGCAAAAAAGGATAGCACCATTACCACAAAAGACAGGGATATTGCTAGTAAAAAAGTGCAGATTCAATCGTTGCTTAGCAAGAAAAACGCTAGTGCCGCAGAATTAAAACAAGCACGGGACATGATTGCTTCGCTTAATACGGATATAGCAGATTATAAAGTGCAGATTGAAACTTTAAAAGGACAGAACGTAGTGCTGACGCAGGAAAAAGAAGTAGTAACGAAAGAACGTAATAAAGTTAAGCAGGATTTTGACTCTGCTAAGACAATTATTAAGCAACGTGAAGACGTGATTGACATAGGCTCTACTTTACACGCTTCAAACTTTAATATTTTAGGCATTCAAGAAAAGAAAGGCGGCAAAGAAAAAGAAACGGCTAAAGCTAAAAAGGTAGATAAAGTGCGTATTTCTTTTGACCTTGACGAGAACAGGATTACAACAACTGGCTCCAAAGATTTATACATTATAGTAACTGCCCCTGATGGTACCCCTGTTTCGGTAGAAGCCCTTGGGTCGGGTAAGTTTACTGCCAGGGATGGCGGTGAAAAAACTTTTACGCAAAAACAGAGCATAGATTATATACAAGGGCAAAAACAACGTGTAAATGTTGACTGGAAACAGAACTCGCCTTACAAGGTTGGCGATTATAAAATTGAAGTTTATAACAATGGCTTTAAAATTGGCGAAGGTATCCGCCACTTTAAGAAAGGCGGCTTGTTTGGATAATTTTTTTAGTAAAAATATAAAAATGCCCTGCAATTTTTCAGGGCATTTTTATTGAGTTGATTGGAGGCTTATCTTTTTTTTGCTGGTAATGCGGTAAGGCGTTTTTGTTTTATTTTATTTTTTTACCTGGTCAAGACAGCAGCTATAGTTACCTGCCCAGTAAGAATTTTTGCCTTTGCGTAGTAAAATATTTTTTTCAATTTGAAACACTAGGACCTTTGCCTGGTTGGCAGGGTGCTGTATTTTTCATTGTGTTTTTAAAGGGATTTTTTTACATTATAACAGGGCTTATGCTGCTTGAAGGTTTTTTTTATGGTAACTAATCCTATAAAAGGCAAAGTGCCTGTTATAGATTATGAATACTGATGCTTTACATTTTGCAAGTCATCGAAAAGGTAATTACCTATTTAAAATATAGCCCTGATTGTTGCTTGCCCAATATGTATAATCCTTGTGTTGCCTGGCTTTCGGCCATCGTATTGTATGCTCATCTCAATATTGCCAGCCAGCCTTTTAGTGTAGGTAAGGTTCCATAAATAATTTTTGCCGGGTAGCAACCCTTCCAGCATAATATAGCCAACGGTGGAGTTTGGCGATGCCGCATTATCTGCAGATAAAAACTTTATGGTGTTAAAAGAAAACTTTGCGTTAATAGTACTATTGGAAAGTACATTGTATTTTACTTCTGTGCTGATAGCGTTGTTGGTAAGCTTTTCTAAAAAGCCGATGGTATTTTTTTTATCGCTAAAGCTGTAAGATGCCGTTACCCGTAAATTGCTACTGTACGTATAGCTTAACGCAGGCTCAGCTATTTTTTGCTTAATGTTATAGTTCCTGTTATCAAATTTAGAAGTATTCAATTCATTGACTACAGAGCGTAAAATTAAGTTGGCAGTAATTTCTTTATTAAAATTTAAACGAGCCTTAAAATTAAGGTTACGTAGTTTCCTGCCTTCTACACCATACGTTAGTAGCGACTTTCCGCTGCTTAGGCTATGTGTAAGGTCCATGCCCCATTTACTACTGGTGCGGTTAAAAAAGAATGAATTTGATAAGAAGGAACTTAAGGTAAGCAAGGTTGTATCTACCAATGTTTTAGTAAATGGATTAAACTGAAATTTACCGGTTGAAATATTTTTTTTATTGACCTGTAATGAAGAAGAAGTGCTTATACGTGCTAGCATTTTTTTAAAGCCTTTAACTGTTGCCATTTTGATGATGGCCCGGGGG
>JAYVUJ010000543.1:0-5429 GCA_043788035.1 Ferruginibacter sp.
TGGCAAGAATGTTATCGAGATATCTAAAAAAGCATACTTCACTAAAGCATTAGCCATTGGGCAAACAGCCACAAATGCTGTTTTTCATATAAAAGAACAACCATCGTTTAACCGGCAGTTTGATCTTTTAATAAAAGATTTAAAAGAATACGAGGCAAAAAAATACAACATTTATTTGTTTGCCGAAAACCCAAAACAACTGGAAAGGCTGCATGTAATTTTTACTGATTTAAAAGCAGAAATTAATGTGGTGCCGGTACCTACTTCTATACATCATGGCTTTATAGATGATGACTTAAAAGTTGTTTGTTATACTGACCACCAGATATTTCAACGCTACCATAAATACAAAGTAAAGCAGGCTTTCAGCAAAAACAAAGCGCTTACTTTAAAGATGCTGCGGGAGCTGCAGCCAGGCGACTATGTAACGCATATAGACCATGGAGTTGGTGTGTACAGTGGCTTACAGAAGATTGAGGCAAATGGCAAAATGCAGGAAGCTGTACGTATACAATATAAAGATGGCGATTTATTGTACGTAAATATTAGCAGCCTGCATAAGATAGGCAAATACAGCGGCAAGGAAGGCAGCATACCCAAAATGAATAAATTGGGTAGCGATGTATGGAATAAACTGAAAGAAAAAACTAAGAAACAAGTAAAAGATATTGCGACCGACCTGATTAAATTATACGCAGAAAGAAAGAGCCAGGAAGGGTTTGCTTTTAGTCCGGATAATTACATGCAGACAGAGCTGGAAGCAAGCTTTATTTATGAAGATACGCCAGACCAGGCAAAGGCAACAGAAGATGTAAAACGCGATATGGAAAAGCCTTCGCCGATGGATAGGCTGGTTTGTGGCGATGTAGGTTTTGGTAAAACAGAAATTGCAATACGTGCTGCTTTTAAAAGTTGCTGCGATGGCAAACAGGCTGCCATACTGGTGCCTACAACCATTTTGGCTTATCAGCATTTTAAGACTTTTGGCGAAAGGCTGAAAGATTTTCCTGTAACGGTAGATTATATCAACCGCTTTAAATCTGCCAAAGAAAAGAAAGAAACCCTGCAACGTGTGGCTGAAGGCAAAGTAGATATCATCATCGGTACGCATTCTTTATTAAGTAAAGATGTAAAGTTTAAAGATTTAGGAGTGATGATTATTGATGAGGAGCAGAAATTTGGCGTAGCCGCAAAAGAAAAATTAAAACAATTACGTACCACGGTAGATTCGCTTACACTAACAGCAACACCAATACCGAGGACGCTTCAATTTAGTTTAATGGGTGCCAGGGATTTAAGCATTATCAATACGCCGCCGCCAAACAGGCAACCGATACAAACGGAGGTAATGGTGTTTAATGAAGATGCCATCCGTGATATTATTTATTACGAAACAGAAAGAGGCGGGCAGGTTTTCTTTATCCACAATCGTGTAAAGGGACTGCAGGAAATGAAGGGATTGATTCAAGGGCTTTGTCCGGATGTAAGCATAGCTTTTGCCCACGGGCAAATGGATGGCGACGATTTGGAGGATACCATCCTTGATTTTATGGATAAGAAATACGATGTGCTGGTGTGTACCAACATTGTAGAAAGTGGCGTGGATATACCGAATGTAAATACTATCATTGTAAATAATGCCCACCAGTTTGGCTTAAGCGATTTGCACCAGTTAAGAGGGCGTGTTGGGCGTAGCAATAAAAAAGCGTTTTGCTATTTATTAGCGCCTCCAATGAGCACCTTGCCAGCGGATAGCCGTAAGCGGTTAAGCACTCTGGAACAATACAGCGACTTAGGAAGCGGTTTTCAGATAGCCATGCGAGATTTGGATATTCGTGGCGCAGGCAATATGCTTGGTGGCGAACAAAGCGGTTTTATTGCCGAGATTGGTTTTGAGATGTACCAGAAAATTTTGGATGAAGCTATCCGTGAATTGAAGCGGACCTCTTTTAAAGAATTATATAAAGAAGAAATACAGCAGCAAGATGATTTTGTAAGTGATTGCACCATCGATACTGACCTTGAAATTTTAATACCGGATAGTTATGTAGAAAGCATCACCGAAAGGCTGAGCCTGTACAGCCGTTTAGATAATTGCGAAAACGAAAAGGGCTTGCAGGAATTCCATAAGGAAATGCTGGACCGTTTTGGGCCAATACCTGCGCCGGTAGAAGATCTTTTTACAACTGTACGATGCCGTAAAATAGGTATCGCCATGGGTTTTGAAAAAATGCTATTGAAAAATGATACATTAAAATGCTTCTTTGTAAACAACCCCGATTCTCCTTATTTCCAAAGTGATACATTTACGGGTTTACTGCAATTTTTACAGAAAGGCACCAACAAAGCCAAGTTGAAACAGGTTGGTAAAAACGGTATTTTAGTTGTGGAAGATGTAAAACAAATGAGCGACCTATATCACTTTTTAGGTAAGATGCAAAAAAGTATACTGCCTGCGGAAGTGGCTGCTATCTAATATAATACCAGCATTCCTAATCTTACTATTTTATTGCCTTGTAGCCTTGCTTCGTCTATCGTGCGTACGTGTACGAATGCCCTTTACTGATTACGTTTATGGTTCCATCCCAAGCTCACCCATCATTTTTATTAAAGAATGTTATTTTGCCTTCCCGATTATAGAAGCAAACAAATAAAAGATAATAATGCCTGCGGGTATTATTTTAAAATATCGTTTAACCTAGCGGTGTAAAGGAAACTTACTATAAAATCCTTCTAAAAATAAAAAAGGCCATCCAATCGGACAGCCTATAAAAAATTTATCAACTAGTATTACCAGCTTTGTTTAGCTACGCCATTTTTTACAGCTTCTAAGGCTGTTGCTTCGCTTAACATAGTGGTCATTTTGTTGCCTTTACCGTCATGGCCTTGAGCCATGTATCCGCCACGTGCAGTTTTGGTTATTACTGCATCCTGCAATGGAACGTTTTTTTCTTTCGTTTTCATGCAATAGGCTGTTAACATTTTTGACATTTTGTAGAATTTAGAATTAGTAAATATAGGCGAAGCAGTAAACTTCCGGCTACAAGCTACAAAAATTATTGGGTTTAGCAAAAATTAGCTACTTGTGGCCATAGTATTAAACATCTATTTTGGCATATTTAGCATGGGTTTCAATAAACTCCCGCCTTGGTGGCACTTCATCTCCCATCAACATGCTAAACACCCTGTCTGCTTCAGCAGCGCTTTCAATGGTTACTTGTTTCAACGTCCTTGTGGCAGGGTTCATTGTTGTTTCCCATAATTGTTCCGCATTCATTTCACCTAGTCCTTTATACCGTTGCGTGGTTACGCTCTCGTCTTTGCCTTGCCCGTATAAGGCAATCAATGCTTTCCTTTCCTCATCAGTCCAGGCATAATCCTGTTCTTTTCCTTTTTTTACAAGATAAAGGGGCGGTTGCGCAATGTAAACATACCCCTGTTCAACCAAAGCCATCATATACCTAAAAATAAACGTAAGTATCAATGTAGCGATATGGCTGCCATCCACATCCGCATCTGTCATAATGATGAGCTTATGGTAACGAAGCTTAGAAATATCCAAAGCCTTAGGGTCATCGGGAGTGCCAATTTTTACGCCCAACGCTGTAAACATGTTCCTTATTTCCTCATTGTCATATATTTTATGCTCCATCGCTTTTTCCACGTTCAATATTTTTCCTCGCAAGGGAAGTATTGCCTGGTAACTCCTATCGCGGCCCTGTTTTGCAGTTCCGCCAGCCGAATCCCCTTCTACAAGGTATAATTCGCAGCGGTGAGGGTCTTTATCGCTGCAATCTGCCAGCTTGCCTGGCAAGCCGCCACCGGTAAGTACGCTTTTACGCTGCACCATTTCGCGGGCTTTTTTAGCTGCCGCTCTTGCCTGTGCCGCCAAAATTACTTTTTGGATGATTGTCTTAGCATCTTTAGGGTTTTCTTCTAGATAAGCTATCAATACGCGGCTTAATGTACTATCCACTACTCCACTAACTTCACTATTGCCTAATTTTGTTTTTGTCTGCCCTTCAAATTGCGGCTCCGGTACTTTAACAGAAATAATAGCACTCAGCCCTTCCCTAAAATCATCGCCCTCAATTTCTACTTTTGCCTTTTCAAACATCCCTTCTTTTTCACCATAGCTTTTAAAAACCCTGGTAATGGAACGGCGAAAACCAGCAACGTGCGTGCCGCCTTCAATAGTATTTATATTATTTACGTAGCTAAAAAGATGTTCCTGGTAACCAGTGTTGTACATCATAGCCACTTCAACCATTACGTTGCTGTTTGCATCGTGCCCATCGCAATAAATAACTGTGGGCAATAAAGGGTTTCGGTTAGCATTTTTATCCAGCATTTCTACAAATTCCACAATACCGCCTTCGCTGTAAAATGTTTTGGTATAGGTAGTGCCATCATCTTCTTTTTCCCTAAAATCGTTTAAAATAATATTAATCTTCCTATTTAAAAAAGCCAGTTCCCTTAAACGGCCTTCTAATATTTCTCTTTTATAAACACTTTCGGTAAAAATGCTTAAGTCGGGCCAAAAATGAACCTTGGTACCGGTTGTATCCGCTTTGCCAATTTCCCTTACGGCATATTGAGGTATGCCTTTAGAATATTCCTGTTCAAATTTCTTGCCTTCTCTTTTAACGGTTACATGTAATTTTATGCTAAGCGCGTTAACGCAACTTACGCCCACCCCATGCAAACCGCCAGATACTTTGTAAGAGCCCTTATCAAATTTACCGCCAGCATGCAAAACAGTCATTACCACTTCCAATGCGCTGCGGTTTTCTTTGGTGTGCATACCCGTAGGTATACCACGACCGTCATCTTCAACTGTAATAGAATTATCTTCATTAATATTTACGGTAATATTTTTGCAATATCCTGCCAGCGCTTCATCAATAGAGTTATCAACAACTTCGTACACAAGATGGTGCAGACCCTTAACGCCAATATCGCCAATGTACATTGCGGGGCGCTTTCGCACTGCTTCTAAACCTTCTAAAACTTGTATGCTGTCTGCTTCGTACCCGCCGGTAACGGATAGGGTTTCAACTGGTATTTTTCCTTCTGTTTCTGTACTCATAATTAAGGGCAAATTCTCTTTAAGTTATCAAAATCCACATTCGTGCAAATATAAGGTAAATAAGGCGTTTTAACTAACCTAACAGGGTGGTTTTAAGGATAGTTTATACCAAGATTTCCACAAAAAAAGGTAAAAATTTTAAACAGTAAATTACTACTTTTTAATCCCAAAAAATCTTTATTGGTCCTCAATTTCTGCCATTTTATCAATTAAGAAACCTGTATTTTATGATAGGTATTTTTATAATTAAGTTGCAATGCCATTAAGTTAAGGCCTTTCTTTTTTTTTGGAGAGGGTTAGGGCAAGGTAAAGACAAACATTTAAATCTTTAACGTGACGG
>JAYVUJ010000544.1:0-2343 GCA_043788035.1 Ferruginibacter sp.
TTAAACGTTTGCTTTCATAGGACATGTTTAAAACGAGCTTTAAAATTGGATAAGGATTAGAAAAGAACTGATTTTTAGAAAATAGTTTTCATAGGATAATTTTCAAAAATCAGTTCTTTTAGGAAATTGGATTTCAAAAAAAGTTTTTTAAACTCTATCTTTCTGGATATTTAACAATGTAAAAATGGACGATTTAAACACAACAAAAAACCCCTCAAATGAGGGGTATATGTTTTATGGAATTAAAATGATTGAGTAATTATTTAAGCAAACGCCAAAAATCTAGCCCCAGGGCATAAACCATTAAACTTAACAATAGCACCATACCGGCTATTTGGGCATATTCCATAAACTTATCGCTTGGTTTGCGACGTGTAATTATCTCAACGATACAAAACAGCGCATGGCCCCCATCTAAAGCAGGAATTGGCAGTATGTTCATAAACGCCAGAATGATTGAAAATATGGCTGTTAAAGTCCAGAATCGTTCCCAATCCCAACTGCCTGGAAAAGTATTGCCAATGCTAATTACGCTGCCCAAACTATCGTTAGGATTTACTTTACCGGTAAAAATTTGCTTTAGTCCAGTAACGTATTTGTTCAACGTTTCTTTACAACGTTTTAAACCAACAGGCATCGCTTGAATAAAAGTGTATTTTACTGTATCAGTTACAAATACTTTATTAGCTGCAATATTATTATAGCCAATTTTACCATCTTTTAGTAATACCCTTGTTACAAGTGTATCTCGCCCTCGTAATAAAGTTAAATCAACCACGGAATCTTTGTTTTTCTTAACTAAAGGAATCAACTCATGAAAGTATGGTGTGGGTATATTATTGAACGCTATGAATTGATCTCCTTTTTTTAAACTACCCGTAATAACCACAGCCGCTTTACCAACCGAATCAATAATTGCGGGAATACGGATATCTATAAAGTCATCTACCCCTTTTTGTTTTACCAATTGCTTTGCGATGTTGGCTGGTACTGCAATTGATACTGTTTGCGAGTCTCTTTTAACCGTTAAAACCTTGGCATCGTTCAACACAATATCGGCAGTTTCGCCACCAAAATATATTACCGGTTTGTTATCAATAGCTATAATATTATCACCATCTCTTAAACCAATACTTTTTGCTAAAGCGCTTGTGGTAATGCCGTATTTCATGTTCTTAACTGGCAATAATTCCTCACCCCAATAAGCTGTAATACCTACAAAAATTACAATAGCCAACACAATGTTTACAAACACGCCACCTACCATAATTATAAGGCGTTGCCAGGCTGGTTTGCTACGGAATTCATAGTCAGCAGGTGGTAGCTTCATCTGCTCCTTGTCCATACTTTCATCTACCATACCTGAAATTTTTACAAAGCCCCCAAAAGGTATCCAACCTATACCATATTCAGTTTCGCCACGTTTAATTTTAAACAAACTGAAGTAAGGATTAAAAAACAGGTAGAACT
The DNA here is from genome assembly GCA_043788035.1 of Ferruginibacter sp. GTDB lineage: Bacteria > Bacteroidota > Bacteroidia > Chitinophagales > Chitinophagaceae > Ferruginibacter. The sequence goes on from JAYVUJ010000544.1 coordinate 1,471, forward strand.
TTTCTACACGGCATTTGAATAATTTAGCCGGGATAAAATGGCCTAACTCATGCAGCACAACCAAAATTGAAAACGACAAAATAAATTGGCCTGTTTTTACCAATACGCTACTCCACTCAATCGCTAATAATATCATAAAATACCCCCGAACCCTTTAAAGGGAAGTTTTAGAATCTGTTCTTCTTAAACCAGATTCTGTTTGATGAAAAATATTTTTTATGCCCCAGTAAAAGTTGAACAAAAAACTACAAGTTCCAGTGTGCGACGCAACTAAGGCTACATCAACCTACAAATGCTTGTTACCAAAATACCTACTTAACAGCTAAGACTTTACATCTGTATTAACGATGCTGCAAAAGTACGTGCCTCGCCATCGCTATCGTAGTATTCCTGCAAGGTTGGTTTTTCTATAAACTTTACCTTGGTCAGGGCTTGTTCCACAACTTCTATCATGTCTAAAAAGCCAATACGATTGCGTAAAAATGCGTAAACTGCTACCTCGTTGGCAGCATTTAAAATGCAGGGCATATTGCCCCCTTTGAACAAGGCATCAGTTGCCAAAACCAGATTACGAAAAGTGCGTAAATCGGGTTCTTCAAAGGTTAAAGTACCTGGTTTTTTAAAATCGTACCGAGGGAATTTACTTGCAATACGCTGTGGAAAAGCCATGGCATATTGAATGGGCAACTTCATATCTGGCAAACCCATTTGCGCTTTTACGCTACCATCTTCAAACTGTACCATGCTATGTATAATGCTCTGTGGGTGTATCACTACTTTAATTTGACTTGGCTGTAAATTAAACAACCATTTAGCTTCAATCATCTCAAGCCCTTTGTTCATAAGGGTTGCCGAGTCAACCGAAATTTTTGC
>JAYVUJ010000545.1:0-2693 GCA_043788035.1 Ferruginibacter sp.
CCAGATAAAGTGGTACGCTGGTTTACGTACTGGCTAAAAAAGTTATTAGCGCTTAAAGCCAGGCTTCCTTTCTTTTTCCAAAACTGCCTACGGATGGCAAAACTATAACTGGTAAAAGATGGGTACGCTCCCTGCGCTTCGTGCCTAGCAGAATTAAAATTGCCAAAAAACTCAGCCACCAAGGTGCTGGTAAACTGGTAACTGGCGTTGAGGTTAAAGCGATAGTTGAAACTGTTATAGTTGTAGCCCGCATCCAACAAATTAATCGTTTGGCGGTTGAACAAAAATATATTGGTGCGTATGTTTAGTTTGGTGTTGGGATGCAAATCGCCAAACAAGTTAATCCCTACATTTTTTTCTGTACCAATGTTTTGGCGGGTACTTACAGACACATTGGTAAAAGTAGAATCGCCTACTTTATAGGATGGATAATACACAATGTACGGCTGTATATCATCCTGGCTTACCCGATAAAATAAGTTCACCATAATGGAGCCGATTGGTCCAAAATCCCGGTTATAACCAAGCTCGTAACGGTAGCCTAGCTCGGGCTTTAAATAGGCATTTCCAACACTAATGTTTTTAGGGTCGTTGGTGTTTACAAAAGGGTTTAGCTCATCGTAAGAAGGGCGCTCTATCCTTCTACTATAACTTAATTTAATAGTCTGGGTTTCAGTTAATTTTCTTGATAAATAAACAGAGGGCACAAAAGTATTATAGCCTGGCACCTGCACTTGATGCTGTGCGTTGGCGTAATAGCTTTTTATTTCGGTGCGTTCGTAACGACCGCCAATTTTTGCGTTAAACCAGGTGCCTGCCGGAAAACTTAATTCAGCATAAGCCGCCCAAACTTTTTGGTTATACGAAAGGTTATTCGCTAAAGATGCATCGGGCAAAAATTCTTTTACTGCTGGCTGATAACGTAATACTTCGGCAGTACTGTTAATGTTATAAAAAGTACCCTTACTGCCTAGCCCTAGCAACACATTTTTGTGAAGCGGCTGCACATAATCAATATTAACCTGCGTTTCATTTGTTTTGCCGGGGTTCTTGCTTTGAGTACCATAAAATAAAGAATCTTGTGGCATTAATGATTGATGGTTGCTAATGTTGCCATTTTCATTTCCATGGCTTGTATTGATGCCCAACTCTAGCTGTTGCTCGTCTTTACTAAAAGTACGTTTATAGTTAAGGGATGCATCTACGCCTTTGTAAGCGTATTTGCTATTGCTATTGATAATAGAAAAAATTGGAGGTACGGTGCTTGCCTTATCATTTTGCAATGCCTGGTTGGTATTGCCTTTGCCATTAAAGCCAAAATCGTTATAAGAAACATTGCCGGTAAAGCTGTTGTATTTTTTAATAGTCCAATCAAACCCTAAGCCCGCCTCCATGCTATGCCTGTCGAACCTGCCGGTTCCTTGCTGCTGTAACGAACTTATAATATTGCTATCTGTTGTTGTGCGCTCGCTTGTTGTATGCGTAGTGGACCGTAGCCTGCTATTGCCGCTAACAAAAGCATTAATACCAAAATTATTATGACGGGCATTTAAATTTAAAGACCCGTTTTGCTGAAGCGACCCCCCGGTTAAGGAAAGATTGCCATTATAGCCTTTTGCGTTACTAGTTTTTAGTATGATATTGATAATGCCACCGATGCCTTGCGCATCGTACTTAGCACCGGGATTGGTAATAACTTCAACACTTTTTATTTGGCTGGCAGGTATTGATTGAAGTACATCGGCAATGTTGCTACCAAAAGCTGTAGAAGGTTTTCCATTAATTAGGAAACGTACGCCACTACTTCCCGCTAATTGTACGTTCCCATCCACATCTACACTAACCTGGGGCACTTTCTTTAGTACATCTGTAGCTACGCCGCTTTGCGATGTAATATCCTTTTCTGCATTGAATACAATTTTATCTATTTTATTTTCTACCAGCTTTTGAGTTGCTACTACAGTAATGCCCTCCAGGTCGCCCTTTTTTGGAAGTAAGGCTATATTTTTTACCACTGCCGAATTGTTGCTAAGTGCTATAGCTGCAATAGCGAATTGCGTGTAGCCAATAAACTCAAAATCGATACTATAACTACCGTCTGGTATTTCTTTTAAAATATAATTACCTGTTTTGTCGGTAACGGTACCATTAAAAGGTTTTTTACTGCCTTTTGCAAATAGCGTAACGGTGGCATATTCCAGCGGCTCTTTTGTTACTGAATCTATTATAACACCTTTAATTATATTAGTGCTATTAAGTGCTGGTTGTGCTTTTACAGCTATAAAAAATATATTGCACAGGGTAAATAAAACTATTTTTTTCATTATTTTTTGTTTCAGCGGCAAATTTCACTATGGATTATGAAGAAAATCTGTTTATACATAAGATGGTTGTTTTTTTTATTTAATTGGTAAATTAGCGGTTTAGATGGTTTTAGAAACCGTTTTACTACTTGTTTTGAAATAAAGAAAAAAATTTTAGGTGCGGCTTCTATTAAATGATAAGGCTGCCATTAAAATCAAAAAGTATAAACAGTAAACAATTATGTTGTTTCTAAACATTTCATTTTACGCTAAGCCATCGTTTAAAAATAATAGTTGATAAATATTAACTTTTATATAAGTAATTGATTGAAAGCTCTATTGGATTGTCATTAACTACTAGTTGTAGATCTGTTGATAACTATAATATAT
>JAYVUJ010000546.1:0-3143 GCA_043788035.1 Ferruginibacter sp.
AACATCAATATGTACCATCTTTAAATAAAATAAAAGGTGAATTGCTATTTATTTAAACAATAACAATGGAGCTAGTAAACAATACAGCCGAGCAATATGCAGCCAATTTTTCTACCGCGGAAAGTGAATTGTTGCGTACTATAAATGTATATACCACACAAACGCATGCCCACGCTACCATGCTAAGCGGGCATGTGCAGGGAAGCTTTTTATCTTTACTAAGCCATGCATTGCAGCCTAAAAGAATTTTAGAGATAGGTACTTTTACAGGCTATAGTGCGTTATGTTTGGCTAAAGGCTTGCTGCCTAATGGTCTGATGCACACAATAGAGGTAAGGGAAGATGATGCGGCAACAGCAAAAAGTTATTTTGAGCAATCGATTAATAAAGAAAAAATTGTACTGCATGTGGGCGATGCAAAAACGATAATACCTACGCTGGATGAGGTTTGGGACATTGTTTTTATTGATGCTGAAAAAGTTGGGTACATTGATTATTACGAGCTGGTTTTGCCATCGGTAAAACAAAATGGTGTCATTATTGCCGATAATGTGCTGTTTCATGGGCAGGTGCTCGAAACAACTATTAAGGGTAAAAATGCAAAGGCAATACAAGCTTTTAATGAGCATGTAAAAAATGATAGCCGGGTAGAGCAGGTTTTATTAACGGTTAGGGATGGTTTGATGATGATACGGAAATTATAAAAATTATGCCGTTAAAGGCACTAAGCTATTTAACGTGGCTTCATAAAAAGACGCTATGGTAAAAAAGATATTTCAATTATTAATGATGATGTTGTGTGGCTTTGCAAGCATACAAGCACAAGTATTAACGCCTGAACAATATATTGAAAAATACAATGGGCTTGCTATTAGAGAAATGAAAAGGATGGGTGTACCAGCGGCTATAACGCTTGCGCAAGGCTTGCTGGAAACGGAAAATGGCAATAGCGACCTGGTAAAAAAATCTAACAATCATTTTGGCATAAAATGTAAAAGTTCGTGGACATCGGAAGGCGTTGCCCATGATGATGACGCACCGGGCGAATGCTTTCGCAGTTATAAAGATGCAGAGGCATCTTACCGCGACCATAGCAATTACTTAAGGGGCAACGACCGTTATGCATTGCTGTTTACGCTAGACCCAACCGATTATAAAAACTGGGCAAAGGGATTAAGAAAAGCTGGTTATGCCACCAACCCAAAATACCCTGATATTTTAATTAAGAACATTGAGCAATACAACTTGCAGCAATATTCGCTGGCAGCGGCAGGCGAATCGCTTAAGGTTGAACCGGGAAAATACCAGGATGACAAAGAATTGCCGGCAAGTAAAAATGGAGAGGAGAGCAATCCCACCGTTACGATAGAAACCAATCCCCGCGCAGATGTGGCTATCAACTCCATCAACGGGCATAAATATATTTTAGCTAAAAAGGGCACTTCTTTATTGGCGATTGCTACTCAAAATGATATCGACCTTAGCAAATTATTAAGTTACAACGACCTTGATACTGATGGTATACTTCCATCTGACCAGATCATCTTTCTGCAAAAAAAATCTAAGACAGGCGCAAAAGATTATTGTATAGTACAGCCACAACAATCGTTGTATGATGTGGCGCAAAAAAATGGCATCCAGCTAAAATACCTGTTAGCATACAACCAGCTTGGTGATAAGGCTGTTGTAACGGGCGGAACTAAATTGTACCTTAATCCAACCGGAGAAACCCAGCAGGCAAAAGAGATTAAAGAAGCAGTTATTGTTATACCACCGCCCGTTGTACCAGCATCAAAAGCAGTAACAAAAGGCAATCGCATACACGAAGTACAGCCTAAAGAAGGGTTGTACGCCATTGCTAAAAAATACCAGGTAACCGTACAGCAACTGCGGGATTGGAACAGCCTAACCAGCGATGACTTAAAAATAGGGCAGCAAATAATAGTATCAAAATAGATTAAATAATTATTCCAACAATTAACTGCAATGTCAATAATTAAGGTAAACGATAAAAAATTTCAACCCTACTTGAGCGCAGCTACATTACATGGGCGTATTAAAGAATTGGCTACAGAAATCAATAAAGAATACGAAGGCAAACGGCCCTTGTTTATTGCTATACTAAATGGCTCTTTTATGTTTGCTTCCGATCTTTTTAAAGAGATAACTATTGATGCGGAAATATGTTTTATTAAATTAGCGTCCTACAAAGGCACCCGTTCTACCGGTAATGTAATCACGTCCATTGGGCTGGATGAACCTTTAAAAGACAGGCATGTTGTAATTATTGAAGATATTGTAGATACCGGCAATACGCTGCATAAATTTTTGCCGCAGTTATACAACCAGCAGCCAGCTTCTTTAAAAATCACAGCTTTGCTGCATAAGCCCGAAGCTTTAGAACATCCTATAGTATTAGATTACCTGGGTTTTAATGTACCTAATATTTTTCTGCTCGGCTTTGGGCTCGATTATGATGGCTTGGGTAGAAATTTGCCGGAAATTTACCAATTGGTTGTTGACTAGTTTACAATTAAATGAATATTACATAATCTTATCAGATATATTTTATAACTTGCTGCAACTTTTTGCCAGTTGAAAAAACTACTTATTTATTTATCCTTTTTATTCTTTGTCCTTTCTGCCAACGCTCAATATTACCTGCGCGGCGAAATAAAGGATGAGAAAAACCAATCTTTGCAAAACGTAAAGATTTTCCTTAACTCCGATAAGAATATCTACTATTCCGGTTCCTCAGGAGGTTTTGGCATTACCGTTAGTGAATTGTATGATTCTATCACGCTTAGCCTTGATGGGTTTGAAACAAAAGGTATCAAATTGAAGACGGATGTTTTACAGCAAATCACCATGAAAACCTTGTCTTCCAACATTAGCAAAGGCAGGCAAAAGCTAATTTCAATTACAAAAGACCAGCAGTTTTCTGCTACCTACAGTTGGTTTGTTAGCGATGAATCTTATTTTTCTTTGGTTGAAAATGAAACAGTCAGTGTAAATAAATTTCCTAATACAGCCTTTTCGCTCAACATAAACAAAGCATCTTACAGCAATGTCCGCAGGTTCCTCAATACCAAAAGTATGGTGCCGCCAGATGCGGTGCGTATAGAAGAGTTGCTCAACTATTT
>JAYVUJ010000547.1:0-4681 GCA_043788035.1 Ferruginibacter sp.
GGTATATTTTTCTCAAATGGGGCAGCGGAAAAATAAACGTCTGTATGATGGGCGCCATTTAATAAAGCTTCAAAATTATCGTATCCTATGGTTAGTGCAATTGATAAGCCAATGGCACTCCACAAGCTGTATCTTCCACCGACCCAATCCCAAAAAACAAACATATTTTCTGGCGCTATTCCAAATTTTACTACATCGGCTTCGTTAGTACTTAGCGCAACAAAATGTTTTGCTACATGGGCATCTTCTTTTGCCTGCTCTAAAAACCAATTTCTTGCGGTATGCGCATTAGTCATGGTTTCTTGAGTAGTAAATGTTTTTGAAGCAATTAAAAACAACGTTTCTTCCGGGGTTACCTTTTTTAATGTTTCTACAATATGGGTACCATCAATGTTACTTACAAAATAAGCCTGCATGCCATCTACCCAATATGGTTTTAAAGCCTCTGTAACCATCACAGGGCCAAGGTCGCTGCCACCTATACCGATGTTTACAAGGTATTTTATTTTTTTGCCTGTGTAGCCTTTCCATTCGCCACTGTGTACTTTTTCGCAAAAAACCTTCATTTGCCGCTGCACCTTTAATACATCCGGCATTACATCGTTTCCATCAACCAGTACTGGCTTGCCAGAAAAATTACGTAAAGCAGTATGCAAAACAGCCCTATCTTCTGTTGTATTGATTTTTTCTCCCGCAAACATGGAATCAATCGCATCCTTTAATTTACAATCTTTTGCCAGGTTGAGTAAGAGTTTTATAGTAGTATCAGAAATATTGTTTTTTGAATAATCAAATACAATATTTTCAGTTGATAATGAAAATTTGGTAAACCTGTCAGCATCAGCCACAAAAAGATCTTTAATGGTCATTTCTTTCATTTCTGAATAATGTTGTAATAGTGCCAACCAGGCTGGGGTAGAAGTTAGATTTACAGCAGGAAACATTTGCAAAATTTTTTAATATATAAAAAGAAGAGCTACGAAGGTATTTATAAATAGGTGGTTAAAAAAATGGATACTTTTTTAACATTGAGAAATAGGTACTCTTGAAAAATATTCAATTATTATTGCTTGGCATTACGTTACTGCTTTTCCTTAAGAAACGGGTAAGGTTAGGTTTATGTTTAAGGTAAGGACAAACAAATAAATCCAAAATCTAAAACTATATAATTATTAATGCAGAATAAAATTTTAATAAAATTAAAAGTTTTCATAATTAATTGTAAAAGAATTAATTATATAATTTATCTAAAGTTAAATATACATTGTAGATTATTTAAACAAAGCTATTTATAACCTCAATAATTCTTTCTATCATTGTCTTTGTTACATCTAAATGAGTTACCATCCTTAACTGAGTTACTGAAATAGGCATACTTAAAATAGAAAACTTTGCTAATTCATCTGCAAAAGTTTTGGGTGTGTATGGAGCTAATACTTCAAAAATTAAAATGTTTGTTTCAACAGGCATCATTTTACCAATAAAATCTTTTTTTAGTAGGACTGCCGCAATCTGTTTAGCATGCAAATGGTCATGGGCTAACCTTTCAACATTATTTTCAAGGGCATAAATACCAGCTGCAGCTAAATAACCCACTTGCCGCATACCTCCACCAAAAACTTTGCGTACTCGCCTTGCTTTTTTTATATAAGTATGATTGCCCAATAAAAGGCTTCCAACTGGTGTGCCTAAGCCCTTGCTTAGGCAAATAGAAATACTGTCAAATATTTCACCGTATTGCAAAGGAGTTTGTTGTTTAGCAACCAACGCATTAAATAGCCTTGCACCATCAAGATGCAGCTTTAAATTATTTTGCAGGCAAACCTCTTTAATTAATTGCAAATCAGCTATTTCGTAACAATTTCCACCACCTCTATTTGTTGTATTTTCTAAGGTTACTAAACTTGTTGCAGCTTTGTGTATATCAACCGGATTAATGGCTTGCTGCACCTGTGCCGCTGTAATTTGCCCATAATTGCCCTCAACTGTTTTAACCTGGCAGCCGCTGTTGAAAGCAATACCGCCACCTTCGTAAATATAAACATGGCTTAATTTTTCGCAAATAACTTCATCGCCTGGCTGAGTATGTACTTTAATTGCTATTTGATTGGTCATTGTGCCACTAGGGCAAAATACCGCTGCATCCATTCCAAACATTCCTGCGGCCATGTTTTCTAATTCATTCATGGTAGGGTCTTCGCCAAAAACATCATCGCCTACTTTCGCAGTAAACATCGCTTCAAGCATTTCGGGGGAGGGCTTGGTAAAAGTATCTGATCGTAAATCTATTATCATATTGCAAATGTAGTATAGATTGTACTGACAGAGGAATAGTAAGCTGCCAATTTTTAGGTGACTTATTTATTAGTTATTCTTGGGTTAAATGCATTAAAAAAATGCTGGGGAAATAGTGAAATAATAGCAATTGTTAAATAGGCTTTTTTAGGGGCTTAATGTCTCTTTTATTTATAATTCACTATGAAATGCAAGATTTCCATCGTATATTTGCCATATTTTTTATGCAATTTAGCACATTATCAAACTATCTTAGAGTCGTTTTAACAACAATATTGTCCACTAACCGTTATATCTACATTAAAATAAGCAAATGAGGCAACTAAAGATCGCAACGCAGATCACCAACCGTGATTCACAAGCGGTAGAAAAATATCTGCAGGAGATTTCAAAAATTTCGATGATTACTCCTGAAGAGGAAACAATATTAGCACAGAAAATTAAAATGGGCGACCAAAGGGCATTAGATAAACTAGTGCAGGCAAATCTTCGTTTTGTAGTTTCTGTAGCCAAACAATACCAACACCAGGGCCTTTCATTAAGCGATTTAATAAATGAAGGAAATTTGGGCTTAATCAAAGCAGCACAGCGATTTGATGAAACTAAAGGCTTTAAATTTATTTCTTACGCAGTTTGGTGGATTCGCCAATCTATTTTACAGGCTTTGGCTGAGCAAGGAAGGCTGGTTCGTTTGCCCCAAAATAAAATTGGTACTTACAATAAGGCTAATAAAGCTTACATGGCTTTTGAACAAGAGCATGAACGTGAACCCTCTACCGAAGAATTGGCAGAATTGCTCGAAATGAGCGAAACTGAAATTAATAATATATTCCAAAGCAATACGCGTCATACATCTTTAGATGCACCTGTACACGAAGCAGAAGATGTAGCCATGGGAGATTTGCTGAAGGGTGGCGATGAAACAGATGAGGATGTAATGCACGACTCTCTGCGTAATGAAATTCGCCGTGTGCTCAAATCGTTGAGCCCAAGGGAAGCCGAAATAGTTAATGCTTATTTTGGCCTGGATGGTGAAAATGGCGTTACAATTGAACAGATTGGTCAAAAGTATGATTTGACAAAAGAACGTATCCGCCAGATCAAAGAAAGGGCTATTAAAAGACTACAAAAAGCCAGGTATAGTGGGGCTTTAAAAGCTTATTTAGGCTAATTAATTTAATGATTTATAAAAATCCCGATGATTTTCATCGGGATTTTTTTTGATCTTTAAGATTCTACGTATTTTTTACTAAAAGATGCAGCGGAACAAAGGAAGTAAGTTTCATTTTGAAGCGTGTGTTTTAGTATTTACTTTAAAGTGAAATAATTTTTGTAAAAAACTATTAGCGTGACATTTTTGCTCTTTTTATCTTAAACCATTTGCCAAAACTATTGTTATCAACCAATAATCTATACAATGAAAAAAGTGCTTGCTTCCATTTTAGTTATTATCTTTTTAATATCCTGCGAAAAGAACATCAATTTTAATTTAAATAAGGCGCCTGATGTATTGGTTGTAGACGCAAATATTGAAAATGGGCATGCGCCGCAGGTTATCCTTACAAAAAGCTTCAATTTTTTTAGTACCGTAAATCCAGCTTTGCTGGCAAATTCATTTGTACATAATGCAACTGTATCAATTTCTAATGGCATACTAACCCATCAACTTAAGGAATATGCCTATCCGGTAAATGCTGATATAAGTGTATATGTTTATAGCATTGATTCCAGTAACCTGGCAACGGCTTTTGTTGGTACATTTAATACGAAATACACTTTAAGCATAACGTCGGGTGGCAACAGTTATACGGCTGTTACAACTATACCATTATTGTCAAAAAAAATCGACTCCATTTTTTGGAAACCAGCTCCTTTTGCTGTTGATACCAACGATGTGGTGCTTACCATAAAATCTACCGACCCACCAGGCTTGGGCAATTACATCCGTTATTTCACCAAAAAAAATAGCAAGCCTTTTTTGCCCGGAGAAAACAGTGTATTTGATGACCAGGTTATTGATGGCACAACTTACCAGATACAATTACAGCCAGGTATAGATAGGAATGTGCGGGTACCTTTTGATAGTAATTATTTTAAAAAAGGCGATACCGTTACAGTTAAATTATGCAATATTGATAGGGGCACTTTTAAGTTTTGGGGTACCTGGGAGTATGCTTTTCAAAGTATTGGCAACCCATTTGCGCAGCCTAACAAAGTGCTTGGCAATATTAGCAATGGGGCGCTGGGAGATTTTTACGGTTATGCGGCGTACTACAAAACATTGGTAGTACCAAAATAATTTGGTAGAAGTACCCGCCAAATCCTAACACTCATTTTCAGCATTCGCCTCAACTAAAATATTTTAGTGTAAGGTTCCTCAGTCCAT
>JAYVUJ010000548.1:0-2125 GCA_043788035.1 Ferruginibacter sp.
CCTTCGGGCTTTATACCTTCTGAAGATGAAGGTCGTTTATATGTAACCTATGAAATGCCGGAAGCTTCATCTACAAACCGAAGCAAAGAAATGTTGCTGGAAGTAATGAAAAGGACCCAGTCGGTGCCCGGGGTAAGAACTGTTGGTGGTTTGGCAGGATTGAATATCATCAGTTTTTCCTTTAAGGCAAATGTGGGTACCATGTTTGTGAACCTTAAGCCATGGGACGAAAGAAAGAGCAAAGAACTACAATTGCAAAACATTATCGAAGAAATTCAAAAACGAACCGCCGACATAAAAGAAGCAAGGATATTGGCCATTGCACCCCCTGCCATTCCGGGATTGGGCGCAACTTCGGGCTTTACTTTTGAGTTGCAGCAAACAACCAGCACTGATAATATCCAGCAGTTTGAAACTGTAGCAAGAAATTTTCTTGCAGAGGTAAACAAGCGCCCTGAAATAGGAAGGGCATATACTTTTTTTACTACGCATACCCCCAGTTACCAGGTAGATGTGGACAAAGCAAAGGCAAAATTGTTAGGTGTAAATGTGGCTGATGTGTATAGCACTATGTCTACTTTATTGGGAAGCAGTTATGTGAATGATTTTAATTTATACGGCAGAAATTTTAGGGTTGTGGCACAGGCAGATAGCACTTACCGTTCTTCCATCAGCGAATTGGGAAAATATTATGTACGCAACAACCAGGGGGGAATGGTTCCGCTTGGTTCACTAGTAACTTCAAAAATAACCGAAAGCCCATCATTGATTTCGCACTATAATATTTACCGGTCTATTGAAATAAATGGTACGCCTAAACCCGGTTTTAGCAGCGGACAAGCCATTGAAGCATTAAAAGACGCAGCCAAAACATTGCCTGCAGGATATGGGTATGAATTTAGCGGCCTAAGCCTCGAAGAAGTAAAAGCAGGCGGCAGTACAGTTACCATATTTGCCATTTCCATCATTTTTGTATTTCTTTTCCTTGCGGCATTGTACGAAAGCTGGTCAGTCCCTTTTTCAGTATTGTTTGCTGTACCTATTGGTGCGTTTGGTTCTATCCTTACTTTAATATTATTACCCAAACTTACCAACAATGTGTATGCTCAAATAGGCTTGATAACGTTAATAGGTTTAGCCGCAAAAAATGCGATATTAATAGTAGAATTTGCCAAAGAAAGGGTAGACCGTGGAGTAGACATTACTCATGCAACCTTACAAGCGGTACAACTGCGTCTACGCCCAATTGTTATGACGTCACTGGCATTTATTTTAGGTGTGTTGCCATTGGCCTTTGCTAGCGGAGCTGCTGCAGAATCCCGTAAAACTATTGGGTGGACTGTATTTGGAGGAATGTTAGCCGCCACCACATTGGCCATTTTTGTAGTGCCCGTATTATTTGTGCTCATCACCAAATTATCATACGGAAAAAAATTGACTAGGTTAAGCAAGGAAAAAGAAAATGAAGATAATGTTGACAGGTCTATTTTTGATAGCAATGTTGGCTAATGATTTTTATACCGCAATAAGATGATTCTTTAGGTAGTAGGAAAATTATTAGCCAGGCTAAGAAACAATGTGGAACTGCATTGGCGACGCTCCGTTCAAGTTAATAGCTATGTGGAACTTCAGCCTTCCAATTTTTATAAACTGCTAATTAGCAGACAGCATTAGAAAGCCTTTCCAAATAATTTGAAGGCTTTGAATGTAATTTTCATTCACACTAATACTGTTTAGCTAAATTAATTCTCGTTTCGTGGAATGTAATATGGCTAAAAAATTATTTATAATAAATTGCCGTTTAGTAAAAAGGGAATGTATAAAACGGCATTGGATCAATTGCATATTTCTATGTAAAGGAAGCAGGCAATTGTGTATATTTAAACTGTCAATAAAAAAGAATAAATGAATTTGTATGATAACCAATAACGATATACTTAAAAAATTACGTAGTATCTGGTCGCCGGCTTCTATATAGCCGGGATGATCTTCGTTTCTAAAAAGATCGCCAAGCGCACCTTTTGTAATTTCAAAATCTACCAGTGAAAGTATTTCAATAATATCACTATTACGGAGAGAAAGTGCAACCCTTAATTTTTTAAGTATATCGTTATTGGTTATCATA
>JAYVUJ010000549.1:0-3785 GCA_043788035.1 Ferruginibacter sp.
GCCCATCTGGAGGACGTTTTGGATACTTTCTTTGCTTACAGGTATCGAATTAACTATTGGGCTTATTATTTATAATATCCATAAAGGCGTGCACCCAAACACATCGTTGGTGCTGGCTTTTAAAGGGATGGTTTGTATATTGACACTCGCTAAAGCATATTATATAGTAGCTGTATTTATGCATTTGGGCAGCGAATTAAAGAACATGATTATGACCATTGTAGTTCCACTAGGTTTATTTGTATGGTTTATTATCGCCTTTTTATGGGATGGTAGTAGTTGGAAAAACCTACGTAATCAATATAATGGTATGCCGCCTTCTCAACAACTAGAGAAGCCTGCACAAAAAGCACCAGCCGCAATAGAAAAGGGAGCGAAAGATTAATTTACTAGCATAAAAATATAAGTAAGCCATCGTTCCATTTTGCGGACGATGGTTTTTTTTTACAATAAATTAAGGGGAAAAGATGAATAAAAGTGCAATCACAGGCTTACTGGTGGCAATGGTTTTTCCATTAGTAGGTTATTTTATAGTAAAGCATTATGGCGAGGCCGCTGTGCAAATGCCGCGTAAGTATTTTTATGATAGTGTGGCAACTGTTGAAAAAAATGGCAAGTTAACAACAGATACTATTTGGCATAAAGTAAGCAATATTACTTTTACTAATCAGTTAGGCAAAAAAGTGTCACTAGATGACCTAAAAGGTAAAATTTTGGTGGTCGACTTCTTTTTTAGCCGTTGTCCATCTATTTGTCCGGGCATGGCAAAAAGTATGAGGCGGCTGCAAAGTTCCTTTATCAACAGCAACGACAGCATTGTTCAATTTATAACTGTAAGTATTGATCCTGAGCATGACTCAGTGCCTCAATTACGAAAATTTGCTAACCGCTATACCTCTAACCACGATAGTTGGTGGTTTGTTACCGGAAATAAAAAAGAAATTTATGACTTCGCTTTAAAGGAAATGAAGGCAAATATAGCAGACGTAAATGTAGATACTGCATTCATACACACAGAGAATTTTTTTCTTTTGGATAAAAACCGGGTAATACGAGGCTGGTATAACGGTATTGATACGCTTCGGCAGGCAACTTTAGTAAGAGATATTCCCATGCTGATGCTGGAAAAGACAAAGAAACGCACCTTTAAAGAATTTTTAAACGAGCTTTTTGATAGGAGTTAAGTATCACTAATTTCTACGTTCTTGGTGAGTCACCTCTAAAAGGGGGCTCACCGAGAACGTAGATATGCCACACAAACAATAAGTAGTAAGTTATAAACTATCTCAATTATGTTACAACCTGTAATGGTTAAAAATGACCCCAAAGCCAAAAAAATTATTTGGGTAGTATCTGTAGTTGTATTTTGCGCAGTAGCTTTTTTAGCAAAATTTAAGTTAAGCCTTAATCTTGGTTTTAACGTGCATGTATTTGCCACGTTAAATGCGGTCATTAATTCAATGGTGGCAGTATTGTTACTAGCAGGTCTGGTTACGGCAAAGCAGCAAAAACTTGAGCTGCATAAAAAAATTATGCTTACGGCAATTGTGCTATCGGTGCTCTTTCTTGTATCTTATATCTGCCATCATTTATTGGCAGGCGAAACCAAGTTTGGAGATATTAACCATGATGGAATTGTAAGCGATGACGAGAAATCGGCAGTAGGTATTTCAAGGGCAATTTATTACACCATACTCATTACGCATATTCCTTTAGCCGCCATTATACTGCCTTTTATTTTATTTACGGCCTACCGTGCCTTGATTGGGGAATATGAAAAACATAAAAAATTAGTGCGTATAACCTGGCCGGTATGGTTTTATGTAGCTGTTACCGGAGTGATTGTTTATTTGATGATTAGCCCTTATTACACATAAATTTTAAGCAATTTCAATCCGATGGAGCTGGGGGAAAGGCAATCAAACCTTAGCTTACCAGCTTTTTTTATCACCCAAAAACTAATTACTTTTACCACAACACAATGTAATTGAGTGCTTCCGCACCACGCGACTATGCGTAGATTACAACAATTAGGTGGAGATGTTTTACTTATAAACAGATTGCTGGACAATAGCAAGCCCATGAACCTGCTATATATTATGCATAGTGCTGCGCTGTTAAAAATTTCTATAAAACGCTATAGCTAATTTAAAAATCTCTATGTATACTGCGGGTAGGCTTAATGGCCTCCAGCCAACAAGTTTAGTAGTACTTTGCAAAAACGTTTTCTCAATAGTTAATTTCCTTACTTTTTCGCTAGTGCTGCTATATTTTAATAGCCTCATATTTATCATTTTCACCAGCGGCAGCTTACTGTATTTTTTATGGATCCGCTTATTTTTAAAATACCGCCGCCAGTTAGATTATAAGATGTTTGCAGCAGCCAACAAAGAAAACTCGGCTACCATGCAAGGGACAAACGGCATGCAGGAAATAAAATTGAACAATGCGGAGCATTTAAAACGGAGGGAGCGGGAGGGGGTGCAAGCCTCGCTTTTTAAACTAAATTTTAAATCGTTATCGTTAAGCCAATACCAGCAGGCAGGCGCATTTTTTTAAACGAAGGAAAAAATATACTGATAACGTATATCGTTGCTACATTAGTTTTAAAAGGTAGTTTAACGTTGGGCGAAATGCTGGCCATACAATATATTATCGGGCAACTAAACAGCCCTGTAGAACAATTGATACAACTTACACAGCAGGCGCAGGATGCAAAAATATCTCTAGAAAGGCTGAACGAGATACATCAATTAGACAATGAAACTACCACAGAAAATTCTGTAAATATCCTTTTATCGGGCAATCATAGTATCCAATTGAACGCCCTCAACTTTACTTATCCTGGCGCAGGCAACCAGGCAGTTTTAAGAAATATAAATGTAGTTTTCCCCAGGGGCAAAATAACCGCTGTTGTCGGTATGGGCGGTAGCGGCAAAACTACTATACTAAAGGTTATCCAAAAGTTTTACGAAAATTACCAGGGCGATATAAAAGTAGGCGCAGGCAGCCTGAAAAATATCGCCCCCTTTTATTGGCGCAGCATAACCGGCAGCGTAATGCAGGATGGGTTTATTTTTAGCGATAGCATTGAAAAGAATATTGCCGTTGGCGATGAAAGCCCCGATTATAAAAAGTTGCTGCATGCCAGTAAAGTGGCTAATATTTTACGCTTTATAGAAAGCATTCCACTAGGCTTTAATACAAAAATTGGTGCAGAAGGCAATGGCATTAGCGCAGGGCAAAAGCAACGAATATTAATTGCAAAGGCGGTGTATAAAGACCCACAAATATTATTGTTTGGTGAAGCTACCAATGCTTTAAATGCCAACAATGAAAAAGCGATAATGGAAAATTGTCAAACTTTTTTAAAGGTAGGACGGTAATTGTAGTAGCCCATAGGTAAAGCACTGTAAAAGATGCAGATAAGATAATTGTACTGCAGGATGGTGCTGTAATTGAAGAAGGCAGCCAAGCTGAACTAACTGATAAAAAAGGCAAATATTACGAACTTGTAAAAAAACAGCTAGAACTAGGAAATTAAATTATTAAACAAACAAATACCCCTTTAAGGGGATAGGGTAATATGCCAACTGAAAATTTACAAGAAGAAGAAACAACTACAGCAAGGCGTTTTCAACGCTCGTAAATGGTGCAGGAAATTGTAGCTGCCAAGCCCGGTTTTATTATACAATACGGTACTGTATTTTTTCTTTTCACATTCGGTTTAGTAATAATTGCCTGTTGGTTTATACAATACCCAGATGTGGTGCATACAACCGCAA
>JAYVUJ010000550.1:0-8303 GCA_043788035.1 Ferruginibacter sp.
TTCGTTAAATAGGAAGGAATGCTGTATGGGCAGTACGTATATTGGCAGGCTTATTAATTCTTTTTCAAACTTTTGCAGCCTTACGCCATCTTTTTCTGTAGTAAGGATAATTTTATTGCTCGATTTTATTTGCTGGAATTGCTCTTTTATATCAGCCAGGTCGCGACTGTCAAAAATGTGGTGGTCTCGGTAACGCAACATGTCGTAGGTAAGGACATTGGCGGCTAAAAAATCTTTCAAAGGGCTGGGGTTTGCAATACCGCACACTAGTAATACGGATGTATTATCGGTTATTTCAATTTCGTTTTTTGTAAAAAGATGGTACGGATGCGTATATAATACTTCTGTAAAAAATACTTGTTGTTTGGGCAGCGGCTGTAGCTCTTTTATGATAAGCCTTCGTTCATCCTGGCTTATAGTATGCTTGCATTTTGTAATAACCAACACATCTGCCCTATCCGCGCTTCTTTTAATATCACGCAAATCGCCGGCTGGCAATAAAAAATCACGGGTATATAAATTGGTATATTCTGATAGTAAAATGTTGAGCCCTGCCTTAACGCGCCGGTGCTGAAAAGCATCGTCAAGTATAATAATTTGTGTTTTTGGGCGGGCATGCAACAACTGAGGTATGGCTTCCAGCCGCTCTTCTCCCACAGCCACGGCAACATCCGGAAATTTTTGATGGAACTGCATTGGCTCATCACCGATATCAAGTGCGGTAGTGTTTTCGTCGGCAATGCCAAAGCCTTTTGTTTTTCTTTTATATCCACGGCTAAGCGTAGCCATAAAGTAGTCGTGTTTAAATATCCACAGCAAATATTCTACCATGGGCGTTTTTCCGGTGCCGCCAACGGCAAGGTTTCCCACACAAATAATTGGAAAATTAAAGGTAGCAGATTTTAATACATTTTTATCGAAAAGTTGGTTTCTTGCACGCAGGATTAACCCGTACAAAAAAGAAAGCGGCAATAACAAGTATCTAAAACTTTTTAACAAGGGGCAACTTTAAGGGGTATTAAAATTCAAAAATACGGTCGGGTGTAATACAATAATCTAACTTAACATCGTATTGGTTGATGTCGTCAATTTTTTCAATACAGTCGAAATAACTAAATCCAATTTTAAGGCAATCTTTCCGGCATAATTTTAAAAAACGGTCGTAATAACCCTGCCCATAGCCAACGCGGTTACCTTTTTTATCAAAACTAAGCAAGGGAACAATTATCATATCAATTTCTGAAGTAAACATATCAATGCCCTCAACAGGCTCATCAATACCATACTTATTGGTTTCAAATAAACTTTCATCATCAGCAACCATGGCAGTTATTTCTGTTTTGTCGCCCTGTTCTACAATCACCGGGTAAGACAATTGCTGACCTGGATTTTTAAAGTAACAATAATCTGTAACTAGCTGAGGATCAAATTCATTAAACCTTTTTATGGGGGAATAAGTCATTATCAAAGCTGGTATATCGATGGGTAATTTTTGAAACTGTAGTAACAGTTGGTCATTCAATTTTTTAATTTGCTCTTTAGTTAAATGAAGTTTTTTTTCATTAAAAACATCCCTAATATCTTTTTTATTCATTTTAATAAGATTACGAGCGGACATCTTTAGGGATTGGTATTCTATGAAAATGAGGAGTTTGAGAAAAAATTACTGTATAAAGATAGAAAAGATAGTTGTACCGTAGTTCCTTTCTGAATGATAATTATTAAATTTTTTATAATCGTTACGTGGCGTATGTTCTAATACAAACCAGCCTTTTGGGTTTAACAGTTTTTTTTCGAATATTTTTAGCGGTAAATCATCTATTGTTCCCAACGCATATGGCGGGCCGGCAAAAATAAAATCGTATTGCTCGGTACAGCTTTCTATAAATTTAAATACATCCGCTTTAACCAGCCTAAAGTTTTCAAGCGCAAGGCTTTCAGCCATTTTTTTAATAAAATCGTACAGCTGATTATCTTTTTCAACTATGGTAAGGCTTACCGCTCCCCTGCTGGCCAGCTCATAACTAATGCAGCCGGTACCGCCAAAAAGGTCAAGTGTTTTTAATGTATCAATCTGCAGGTTGTTGTGTATAATGTTGAACAGCCCTTCTTTGGCAATGTCAGTTGTAGGCCTGGTAAAAGGCATGTGTGCAGGCGGCGTAATTTTTCTGCCGCCATGTATGCCGCTAATTATACGCATGTGGCTAATTGAAACAGGTGGCTAAAATAATGTTCTGGATATTTTTTTATCTCGCTATTGTAAGTAAAAGCAGTTGGCAGGCTACCAAATGTAGGGTATAAAAAATAATTATTAATCTCTGCATTTAAATGAGATGCTGCATCTATCATTCCATTTAGATAAAGTATGGTATCATCTGCCACCATATCAAAACGCTGGCAAACATTTAATAAATGGTACGCAGCGTCTTCCGCAGTTTTATATTGAAAGGTTTGAATTACTTGAAGTTTACCCATTTTAAATAATTGCACGGTAATAGTAGCCGGGTAAAAAACGCTGTACAGCAAATTACCGCTAGCTTCCACCACATTGGGCAGCAATGCATACTGGTGCGTATGGTTGGCTATGGGAAACAAATGCGCAAATACAGCATCTACCTGCTTTGGTACTTCGTAACAGGTGTGCAGGTTATGCTTGTATACATGCTCTGAGCGCACAATACCTTCGCCGGTATCGCCAAAGGCCAGCTCCAGCATTTTTTTTGCCCCTGCCGGGCTCATATATTCGTTGGGTACTAATATTGCTTTTTCAAAAGCATACACTATGGTTATTTTGTTAAAAGGCTGTTGCAGCAATGGCTGTGCTGCCACCATATTATTTATGTTGCTGCCCAACTGGCCGCTAGTGGTACTATCGGCAAAGTGATACACCGCCAAAGCTAGGCATGCGTTGTGCTCGTTAATGATGATGTAAGAAACGCTGTAGCAGCTAACTTCTATTAGCAAGCTGCATTGTGCGGTTACGGCACCCGGAGTAAATATATTAAAGGCTGAATTCAAATTGTATGTTTAGGCAGGCAAAATAAGATAATTTTGTTAACTTATGGAAGTAACATTGCCAATAAAAGATTTAAAGGTCCATGTAAATAACAAACAGATACTATCGATAGCCTTGCCTATTACGCTTGCCATTATTATACCGCAAATAAATATGCTTACCAATAGCATGTTTTTGGGCAACTTAAGTACCGAAGCTTTAGGCAATGCGGGCATTACAGGGGTGTTTTATTTAATATTTGCTGTAGCGGGGCTTGGGCTTAATAACGGGCTGCAATCAGTATTTAGCCGCTATGCGGGAACCGGTGATACGGCAGCCTTTAAAACCATACTGTCGCAAGGCATCCGCATATGCCTGCAATTGGCGGTGGTAGGTATTTTGGTTGCCTGGTTTATTGCGCCGTATATTTTACAACTAGTGGCCGACCCAAAGGCCTACCCGCAGGAAATATCTTTTTTAAAGATCCGAATAGTCGGGCTGCCGTTCTTGTTCCTATTTCAGGTGGGCAATGCTTTTTTGGTGGCATCGCTTAACAGCCGCTATTTAATGATTGGTTTTTTATTTGAAGCATCCGTAAATATCCTGCTGGATTATTTATTGATTTACGGGCACTGGGGCTTGCCTGCAATGGGTTTTAACGGGGCTGCACTGGCATCTGTAATTGCAGAAGTAGTTGGTTTTTTGGTAATCATTATCGTGCTGCACAAAACCGGTTTAAATAAGCAATATGCCTTACTCTCCAGCTTTAAGTACGATAAAGTAATTACCCAAAAAATTATCCGCATATCAACCCCGCTTATTGTGCAATATGTTATCAGCGTTACCACCTGGCTGGTATTTTTTATTTTTATTGAAGCCCTGCACGATTCTACAGCCAAGGCCATCAGCAATACCATGCGCAATGTGTTTGGGCTTACAGGTGTATTTGTGTGGGCGTTTGCCGGCACCTGCAATGTGATGGTAAGTAATTTAATGGGGCAGCGCAGGGAAGATAAAGTGATAGAAGCCATTAACACAATAATGATGTGGAGCTTTGCGCTTTGCTGCTGCATGTGCGCCGCCATTAATATTTTTCCCGGTATATTTTTTAGTTTGTTTGGGCAAGGGCAACAGTTTGTACAAGAAGGCATACCCGTAATAAGGATGGTTACCGCAGGGTTGTTATTTATGAGCATCGCCAACATTTGGTTAAATGGGGTAACCGGCACCGGCAAAACAAAAGTAAACCTTGCCATAGAAATTATCGCCATCAGTGTATACCTCATTTATACCTGGGTATTTATGAAGCTGCACTACATATCCCTTGCTATGGCCTGGAGCAACGAAATAGTGTACTGGACCAGCATCTTCACCTTATCTTTTATATTTTTAAAAAGCGGTAAATGGAAAACCAGCACTGGAAAGTAGTTTCTTTTGCTCGTTAGGCGGAAAGGCTTTTTTTAGGCGTGTTTGTACCTTTCAAGTAGTTTTTTTGTTGTACCGGCTAATACAGCAGCTATGTGGGGCTGCGTAGGCGTCGCAGGTTTGAACTGTTGTTTTTTATGGCGGCTTTTATTATGCATTAGAGGGCGTATAAAAATTAAAACTCTTTTAGTAACCCGTCGCAACTGGCCATTTAAATCTGTCCAAAGGTTTTACGCTGTTACTTTGCTTACAATTAATGCTACCTGCTGCTGGTTAAGGTTACCAAACTTCAATATTTACTACAATCATCCGTTCATTTGCGTATTTCATTAAAGTACCTTTTTTACAATTGTTGCCATTTGGTAAAAAGAAATTGGTTGCCCATTAAAATAACTCATCAAACTGACAGGATACTTCAGCAAAAATAGTATCACCATCGGCATCTATGCTATTCCAGCTGCCTTCTGCAATTTCTGCTTCCAGTTCCTGCGTATCCCAACCACAATAGCCAACAAATATTTTAATGGCCGATGCAGTGATAGTTTTATTATTCACGAGTTTGATTGCCTGCTTAAAATCACCGCCAAAATAAATGTCGCCTATAATTTTAGTGCCACCAGTTATAAGCCCTTTGCTGCGGTGAATAAAAAATAAATGGTCTTTATCAACAGGCCCGCCATTGTGTAAAGCAAAAGCCGGGCTTTTATTAAATTCCAACAACTGGTTTAAAGGCCTTTCAAATATTTTATTAATAATAAAAGCCATTGCGCCCTGCTCGTTGTGTTCGGTTATAAAGAGCACAGATTTATTAAAATAGGCGTCATCCATGGCAGACGAACTGATTAATATTTTGCCAGCAATGCTATTCATTAACCTATAAATATTGTTTAAAATTTGGGGCTGCTTGTCCTTCAGCTACCATTTAAATTATGTAATGGAAAGGCCATCAATGCTTATTACAACATGCCTTACTATAAAACAAATGTACAAATCAATACCGTTAAAATAGCTATTTCCGTTCTAAATCGGCAGCCCTCCTATCTCTGTTAAAGATTGGGCGGACGTGGACTAAAACAAAGTAAGCCCTTAACCTGACAGTATTAAAATATAATAAGCAACAAGCACATTAAAAAATGTAATTGGCGCATGTTATCTCTAAAAGTTATAGGTATAAATTTTAGGACAGCCTCGTAAAATATTTATATTTAAATGGGATAATACAACGCACTACTCAGATTTAATTAAAAAACAAACTATTTATTTCTACCGCAATAACATAAAAACTTATAACTTTCAACATTCTTATTAAATCTTTCTAAAAAACTTAACGATTAAAGATGAGCCAACAAACTAAATGGTCGCAATTCGGGACACTGATAACGGTGTTTTTTTTCTGGGGATTTGTAGCTGCGAGCAATGATATATTAATCCCGGTATTTAAAAAAGCATTCAGCCTTACACAAGGACAAAGCCAATTAGTCTCATTAGCTTTTTATGTAGCTTATTCGGTAGGTTCTGCAATTTACTTTCTTATATCATCGATAATAGGAGGAGACTTATTAAATAAAATTGGGTATAAAAACGGCATAGCTATAGGCCTGGTAATTTCTGCAATCGGTACGTTGCTATTTTATCCTGCAGCTAACTCTGCTTCTTTTACATTAATGCTTACAGGCTTATTTATTGTTGGGCTTGGTTTTTCTTTGCAACAAATTGCAGCCAACCCACTTGCCATTTCAATGGGCGATCAAAAGACAGGGTCACAGCGCCTTATCATGGCTGGCGGAGTAAATAATTTTGGCACTACTATCGGTCCTTTACTCGTAAGTTTCGCCATCTTTGGAAGCGTAGCCGCAAATTCATCCGTAGCAAGCATTGAAAGCGTTAAAATTCCTTATTTAATTTTAGGCGCAGCCTTTTTGCTTGTTGCTATATTCATAAAATTTTCATCAGTCCCCAATAAGATAGATGCACCCGATGCAACTGCCGCCGAATTAGAACTAGAAGCAATTGGAAAAACTAAAAATGAAGTAGTTGGAAAAAATACAACAACAGTAAGCAACAAAATACAACAACGCTCATCGGCCTTTAAATACCCGCAATTATACTTAGGCATGATTGCCATTTTTGTATATGTAGGGGTAGAAGTAGCCACAGCAAGCAATTTACCGGCATATATGCAACAGCATCTAGGTGTGCCTACAGAAAAAGTTGCTCCTTTTATTTCTTTATATTGGGCAAGTTTGATGATTGGCAGATGGACAGGTGCAGTAGGTGCATTTGATGTTAGTATGGGTGCAAAAAAAATATTAAGTTTTTTGATGCCTTATATCGCTTTTAGTATTTTTTTACTAGTAAATACTATTGCACAACATGATGTTACACCATTTTTTATTTACGGTTTGGTTATAATTGTTATGATTGTAGCCGACATCTACAGCAAGGGGAACCCTGCAAGGATGCTACTTATATTTGCATCATTGGGTATTACTGCCTTATGTATAGGGATGATTACTACTGGGATGGTTAGTGCATATGCTTTTATAAGCGTAGGGCTTTTTTGCAGTACTTTATGGCCTTGTATATTTACCTTATCAGTTGCCGGTTTGGGCAAACATACCGGGCAAGGCAGCAGCATGTTGATATTTATGATATTTGGCGGCGGTATAATTAGCTATTTACAAGGTATTCTCGCAGATAAGATCGGCATTCAGTTTAGTTACATAATGGGCGTTATCTGTTTTGCTTACCTGGCTTTTTATGCCGTAAAATCAAAAGCAATATTAAAAACCCAGGGCATAGATTATGATGCATTGAACGCGGAAGGCGGACATTGATTACTTTTACGGATGCAAAGCACGATGTAGTAATTTTTAAATCTTAATAATTTTAGGTTCGTTATGAATAAACCATACGCAATAGGTATTGATGTGGGTGGCACTACCACCAAGTTTGGAATTGTTAACCGCCATGGGGAAATAATTGAGCAAGACCGTATACCCAGCAATGCACACGAAGTAGTGGAAGAATTTATAGATGACCTATACCTCAAATTAATGCCAATGGTGTTACGTGCCGGCGGGCTTGATAATTTTGTAGGTATTGGCATGGGCGCACCCAACGGCAACTTTTATACCGGTACTATCGAATATGCGCCTAACTTAAAATGGAAGGGTATTATACCGATTGCTGAATTAATGCACAAAAAGTTTGGGCTCGTAACAAAGCTTACCAACGATGCAAATGCAGCAGCAGTAGGCGAAATGATGTACGGCGTTACAAAAAATATCAAGCATTTTATAACCATTACCTTAGGCACAGGCGTAGGCAGCGGCATAGTGATAGATGGAAAAGTAGTATTAGGCTACGATGGATTTGCAGGCGAATTAGGGCACACTATTATCAGGTACGGCGGCAGGCTGCACAAAAGTACTGGTGCACACGGTAGCCTGGAAGCTTATGCCTCTGCAACCGGCGTTAGGGAAACCGCCATTGAAATGTTGACAGAACACCCCGAAACAGAAAGCCTTTTACGCAACTTTACCATCAACGAATTAACCAGCGAAACCGTGTACGATTGCGCCATGCAGGGCGATACAATAGCTAACCGTATTTTTGAATTTACGGGGCAAATTTTAGGCGAGTCGCTGGCCAACTTTATCATGTTCTCCTCTCCTGAAGCTATCGTGTTATTTGGTGGGCTTACAAAAGCCGGCCCGCTTTTGTTGAACCCAACAAGAAAGGCCATGGAAGCAAACTTGCTGCCTATTTTTCAAAATAAAGTAAAATTATTATTTAGCGAATTAAAAGAGGCAGATGCAGCCATACTTGGCGCCAGCGCTTTGGTTTGGGATATTGTTGAACCAGTTGCCTAACTATAATT
>JAYVUJ010000551.1:0-2769 GCA_043788035.1 Ferruginibacter sp.
AAGCAAAAGACTTATAAAATTATACAAAAGGAAATGGAAAAGGCTTATAACAAAAGTTCCTAAAAAAATGGAGTAAGGTATTTTCTTTTAGTAACTTACCCAATAAAAAACCGGATAATATATTGATAGTATCATAAAAACAAAAGGATATAATTATGATGGCAATCTACATGCAGGTTATATGGCTCTTTATATTGGCTATACCAATTGCCTGTATAGCGTGGACAATTACACACGAAGAAATATTTAAAGAGCCCCGTGATTTTTGCATACGCTGCAGCAAACAAAGTAACTCATTATTTAAAAGGAAATTCTTTTATTTATTTACCTGCGAATATTGCTTTAGCCATTATGTAACATTAGCCATGCTTTTTTTTAGTGGCTATAAATTGTTGCTGGCAGATTGGAGGGGTTATGTAATTGCAGGTTTTAGCCTGGTATGGATAGCCAACATTTACATGGGCCTTTTCAGCCGCATAAAGATGGATATTAAAAAAGAAAAAATAGAAATTGCGGTTAAAGAAGAGCAGTTAAATAATGGGAGCACATAAAATTATTGTATAAAGTTTATACCTTTTTTAAGGGTGTAAACTTTAACTGCTACACCACCATCACATTATTAGCCACCACTTCCTTGCTTACCAGCGAAAAGCTCATTCCAGCTTGCGTTTCGCCGTTTACTACCAATTTTGCAACATGTGTCTCCGAATATTTTTCATTTACGATCTCTATGTTGTAAATAGCATCCCAATGATGGTAAGTTATTTTTACTGAGGCCCAGTCTTCTGGTATACACGGCGTAAAGTGCAGCTCGTTGTTTTCTTTTTTAAGCCCGATAAAACTTTCTATCACCAACTGGTACATCCAGCCTGCCGAGCCAGTATACCATGTCCACCCACCACGGCCGCGGTGCTTTGGTTCTGCATACACATCGGCCGCAATAACGTAAGGCTCTGCTTTATAAATGGCTATCTTATCTTTTGTATTGCCCCGGTTCAAAGGGTTTATCATCTGCAGTAATTCCCAGGTACGTTTTTTATCTTCAATGGCAGCAAAAGCCATTACCAGCCACACGGCTGCGTGGGTGTACTGCCCGCCATTTTCACGCACGCCCGGTACGTAACCTTTTATGTACCCGGGGTTCAAGGCGCTTTTATCAAATGGTGGCGTAAATAATTGTATCAGCCCATCTTCTTTTTGAACCAGGTTTTTATCGGCGCTATGCATGGCTATCAATGAGCGGGCTTGTTCGCCACCTTTTGATAATACCGACCAGCTTTGCGCTATGGAATCAATTTTACACTCTTCATTTTCGTGGCTGCCTAATGGTGTGCCATCATCAAAATAGGCACGGCGGTACCACTCGCCATCCCAGGTATTATTGTGTATGTTAAGGCGCAATTTTTCCGCTTCGTTCTCGCATTTTTGTGCAAAGGCAGCATCAATTTTTATGTTGGCTACCGGTACAAATTGTTTTAATATGCCATATAAAAAAAATGCCAGCCATACGCTTTCGCCTTTGCCATGATTGCCTACCCTATCCATGCCGTCGTTCCAATCGCCGGTGCCCATTAATGGCAGGCCGTGCTCCCCAAAAACTAACCCATGCTTAATAGCTTTTACACAATGCTGGTAAAGGCTTGCAGTAGTTTCTGATAGTAAGGGCAAGTCAAAATAACTTTCTTCGCCTTCGTTTAATAAGCGGCCTTCCAAAAAGCGCACCTGTTCTTCTAAAATGCTTGTATCGCCTGTTGCAGCAATATACCTTGATGTTACAAAAGGCAGCCATAAATAATCATCTGAGCAGGTTGTGCGTACGCCACGCCCCATTGGTGGGTGCCACCAATGCTGCACATCGCCTTCTTTAAACTGTCGGCTGGCGCATAGCAAAATTTGCTCCCTTACAATTTCAGGCTTTGTATGCACCAGCGATAATACATCTTGCAACTGGTCCCTAAAGCCAAAGGCCCCGCCAGATTGGTAGAAGCCGCTGCGGCCCCAAATGCGACAGGCAAGCGTTTGGTAATTTA
Source organism: Ferruginibacter sp. (assembly GCA_043788035.1). Taxonomy (GTDB): domain Bacteria; phylum Bacteroidota; class Bacteroidia; order Chitinophagales; family Chitinophagaceae; genus Ferruginibacter. The sequence continues at coordinate 2,031 of JAYVUJ010000551.1, forward strand.
ACCAGCCATTTGTAAGTATGTCAAGTGCTTTATCCGGTGTTTCAATTTGTACCGCACCTAATGTTTTTTCCCAGTAAGCATTTACTTTTTCCAAGGCATCGTGTGCTACTTTAGGGCCTTCAAAGCGGCTGATGATCCTTTCGGCATCTTCTAAATTTTTACCTGCCCCTAGCCTAAAAATTATTTCTCTTTCTTCACCTTCGGCTAATTCAAACACCACTTGTATGGCTGCGCAAGGGTCAAGGGCGGCACCAGTCCTGCCACTTAATTTTGCCCTGTTCATCGCATCGGGGTTTGCCATAGTGCCGTTGCGCCCAATAAATTCAAACCTGTCTGTAGTATGGGTTTTATTAATATCATCCACATCAAAAAAAGCTACCCTTGCCCCAAACTCTGCGTTGTAGGCATTGCGGGCCAATATTGCGCCGCTCTTAGCATCAACCTGCGTTATGGTATGCATTAACGATTTTGCCCTAAGCTCGCCCAGCACCCACTCCATATAACCAGTGGCGGATATACGCCGCGGCCTGCTCGACGTATTGCGCACTTTAATTACGATAAATTTTACAGGGGCATCAATATCCACATAAACGGCCATTTCACTTAAAATACCATCTTCGCTGTGCTCAAAAATACTGTAGCCAAAGCCATGGCGTGTTATATAGGGCGATGCGCTGCGTACAGGCAAAGGCGAAGGCGACCAAAACTTTCCACTCTCTTCATCCCGTAAATAAAATGC